>JANTGX010000051.1 GCA_024762755.1 Gammaproteobacteria bacterium | reverse complement strand
TGCTCATAGGGTTTGAGATCCTGGCAGCCTACCGAGCTAGCCCAGCAGGGTCTGCATGTCAAGGCGGCAAAACCCCCCATAGCAGGTATAATCCAACCGGCATGCAAGGGGGACGGGGTCGCCAGCATAACGATTGCGGCACACAGACCTCAAGCAAAACACCAACAGCAGCAATCATCTTTCACGACCCGTGGCTGGGCATGGGTGGCGGCAGGGGACGGGCTTTCTCGCTTCCCGTGCGCGCCTATCGACGCGTCGAGACACCCTGGGTGATCATGCCCAGGGCGCTCTGCGCCGGCCCGCCACGTGATACGGCACAAGGCAAACAAGACACCCATGAGCACCAACGCAAGCGACAAGGCCCTGCGTTCCAGGGTAAAACTCCTCGGCACACTGCTGGGCAATACTCTGCGCAACCAAGAGGGCGGCGGTATCCTCGCCGCCGTCGAGACCCTGCGCAAGGGCTATATCAGCCTGCGCAAGCAGGACAATCCGGCCAAGCGGCGCCGGCTCAACAAGCTCATCGAAACCCTCTCCCCGCAGAGCCTGGTGCACGTGGTGCGCGCCTTCAACATCTATTTCAGCCTGGTGAACATCGCCGAGGAATCCTACTTTCACCAGCAACGCCGCAAGATGGTGCATCGCGGTGGCCAGCTGTGGCCCGGCTCCTTCGACGCCACCCTGCGCGAATTGCTCGCACAGGGCATGACCCCGGAGCAGATCAAACAGCTCCTCGGCCATCTGGCCTACATTCCGGTGATCACCGCCCACCCCACCGAGGCCAAGCGCCGCACCATCATGGACGCCTTTCGGCGCATCTTCGTCACCAACCAGAAACTCGACGACACCCGCCTGAACAAGGTCGAGCGTGAAGAGATCATCGGCGAGCTGGAGAGCCATATCCAGTTGTTGTGGAAGACCGACGAGGTTCGCAGCAGCCGGCCCACCGTCGAGGACGAGATCGGCTATGGCCTGGCCTACTTCAACGAATGCCTGTTCGAGGCGGTACCGCAGACCTACCGCTATTTCGAGCGCTCCATGGCCCGGGTCCTGGGCGAGGACGCGGTGGAGGTGCCCAGCATGCTGTGCTTCGGCTCGTGGATCGGCGGCGACCGCGACGGCAATCCCAACGTCAAGCCGGCCACCACCGAGATGGCCCTGCGTATGCAATCGCAGACGGTGCTCATGGAATACCTGCAACGCATCCCGCACCTCGTCGAGCTGCTCGCCCATTCGGACAAGTTCTGCACCCCCAGTGCGGCCTTCACGGAAAGCCTCAAACTCGATGACGAGGCCTTTGGTGAACTGATCTTCTGCGGCCGGCCGGAGCGTTTCCAGCACGAGCCCTACCGCCGCAAACTGGCCATCATGCGCTATCGTCTGGAACGCAACATGGTGCACATCAAGGACCAGCTGCTGCACCGTGAACAACGCCCCAATACCCACGTAGAGCACCGCTATGAATCGGAAGTCCCCTTCCTCGACGACCTGCGCCTGATCCACGACTCCCTGGTCGGCCATGGCGATGCGCGCATCGCCAATGGCGCGCTCAAGGATCTCATCCGCCTCGGCGAGACCTTCGGCTTCTTCTGCCTACAGCTGGACGTGCGCCAGGAGTCCACCCGTCACAGCGAGGCGGTGGCCGAGCTCTTCCGCCAACGCGGCGAAGACTACGAGGCCCTCGACGAGGACGGCCGCATGCAGGCCCTGGAGCGGGTGATCCGAGACCCGGTCGGTTTCGACACCGAGGCCGCCGACCTCAGCGAGCCCACCGCAGAGACCCTCGAGGTCTTCCGGGTCATGGCCAACATGCGCCAGGAGATCAGCGCCCGCGCCTTCGGCAGCTACGTCATCTCCATGACCCACGAGGCCAGCCATGTGATGGAGGTGATGTTCCTCGCCCGTCTCGCCGGCCTGGCCCTCATCGACGCCGAGGGGGCACAGTGCCACATCAGCATCGCCCCCCTGTTCGAGACCATCGACGACCTCGAGCACATCGAGCCGGTGATGTCGCGGCTGCTCGAGAACCCCACCTACAAGGCCCTGCTGGCGGCGAAGGACAACCTGCAGGAGGTGATGCTGGGCTATTCCGACTCGTGCAAGGACGGCGGCATCCTGGCCTCGGCCTGGAGCCTGTACGAGGCTCAGAAGCGGGTCACCCAGCTGACCGACGCCCACGGCGTGCAATGCCGCCTGTTCCACGGCCGCGGCGGCACCATCGGCCGCGGTGGCGGCCCCACCCACGAGGCCATCCTGGCGCAGCCCGCGGGCACCGTACACGGTCAGATCAAGTTCACCGAGCAGGGCGAGGTGCTGTCCTTCAAATACAGCAACCAGGAAACCGCCGTGCACGAGCTCACTATGGGCCTCACCGGCCTGATGAAGGCGAGCAGCAACCTGATTCAGCCGTCGCCGCCCGAGCGACTCGACTACCTGGCGGTGATGGACGATCTGGCCACGATCGGCGAACACGCATACCGCCAGCTGACCGACGAGACACCGGGCTTCCTCGACTACTTCTACGAGGCCACGCCGGTCAACGAGATCGGGCTGCTCAACATCGGCTCGCGACCCTCGCACCGCAAGCCGGGCGACCGGGCGAAGAGCTCCGTACGCGCCATCGCTTGGGTCTTCGGCTGGGCCCAATCGCGCCACACCCTGCCCGCCTGGTATGGCATCGGCACGGCCCTGGAGCATTGGCGGGAGAACGACCCCGTGCGCCTGGCCAAGCTGCAGCGCATGTACGAAGAATGGCCCTTCTTCCGTGCCCTGCTGAGCAACACCCAGATGGCCCTGTTCAAGGCCGAGCCCGACATCGCGCGCGAATATGCCAGCCTGTGCCGCGACCCGGAAACGGCGCGCCGCATCTACCATGCCTTCTACCTGGAGTTCAATCGCACCGTGGAACAGGTGCTCAACGTCGCCGGCACCCAACACCTGCTGGAGGAGAACCCCACGCTGGAGGTCTCTCTGCGACGTCGCAATCCCTACCTGGACCCTCTCAACTACATCCAGGTCACCCTGCTGCGGCGCTACCGCAGCCAGTCCCTGCCCGAGGCCGAGCGCGAGAAATGGCTGGACCCCCTGCTGCGCTCCATCAACGCCATCGCTGCCGGCATGCGCAACACCGGCTGAGGCCTGCGGCCTGGGAAATCCGCCAGCGCCGCCGATGTAGCGGACATGTCCTTCGTCGACGCCCTGCTCAGCCCACGTCTGCTCCTCGCCGTGGGCGCCTTTCTAGCCTGTGCACTGCTGCTGGAGGTGGCGGCCCGATACCTGCTCGAGCGCCTCAGCGAGGTACCCGCGAGCCACTGGTTACTGGCCCATAGCCTGCTCCCGGCCGCCCGCGCCCTGGCCCTGGTGGTCTTCGTCCTGCTCGCCTACCCCACCCTGTTTGGCCTCGCCCAGGCCCCGTCCCTGGGCGATCTGCTGGCCACACGGGGGCGCCTGACCAACCTGGTCAATCTGAGTTTCGTGTTCTCGCTGTTAGTGCCCCTGCTGCCCTTGATCGGCCAGCGGCCCGCCCTGGTGCTACCCCTACAGGGCATCGCGGCGGCCAGCCTGCTGTTCCATTGGTTGCAGGCCGCCGTCCCCGCGCAGTCGGTGGCCTATTGGCCGGGCTGGGGTCTGCTCGCCGGCCTGCTGCTGTTGGCCTATGCCGGCCATGCCGCGGCCCGCGTCCTGACGCGTTCCATCGCCCAGGGCCTGCGTGGGCGCTTCGCCGCGGAGGAGTTGGAGGAGCTGCTCTATGGCAGCCTGCTGACGGCCCTGCAGGCCCCGGTGATCCTGCTCTACACCCTCCACCTTGGACGGCAGCTACTGCCGCGCTGAAATCCCGAACGCGGCGCTTCAGGTCTGCAGTCGGAGCGTGATCATCCACACGGCAGCGGTGCCGAGGAGGAAGAAGCCCATCAGGCTGAGCGTGGCATAGCGGCGGAAATGCCGCCGCAACTCATCCTCGCCAAGTGCCGAGAGCAGGAAGGGCCGGCCGCCCTGGGTCGGCCGATGCAGCAGGTGGACCGCCGGCTCCGTGCCGCGTGTCAGCTGCGCCTGCGCCACCTCCTGCCGCGCCGCGCGGCGTGCCGTCTCCCACTCCTGCGGATCGATCTCACCATTGCCATCGGCATCGAAGCGCTGCAACAGCCGCGGTCGGTCCTGCTTCCACAGGCGCAACAGGTCGCGCACCTCCTGCGCCGTATCGAAGGCCTCGCCACTGCCCCCTACTGAGGTGAACTGGCCGAGGGCATACAACGGTTCACCCGCGCGCAGGCGCTCCTCGGTATAGCGATAGCGTCCCCCGCCAAGGCGCAGCACGAACAGCTGCAGGAGCCACGGCTGGGCAGCGGAGGCGCCCATGCGGGCACGCCGTGGTGCGGGATAGCGGCTTTCGTGCCAGACCGCCTTGCGTCGTACCAGCACCTTGGCGTCTTCCGGATCGACCACACAACGGCCCGTGCTGCCGACCAGCAGGAACAGCGCCTCGCTGCAACCCGAATCCACCACCCGGTTGTGTTTGTCGCCCAGTTTCTCGACCTTGTAGCGGTACCAGACACAGGGCTCCCCGCTGAGGGGGGCGCTCAGGGGGACGTCGTCGAGGGATTCGGCGCGCCCGGACAATTCCGCATAGCCCTGGGCGGCGGAACGGATGCGGGCGGTGGGGGTGTCCTCGATGAGACGCAGCCGCTGCCAGCAGGCGAAGGCGTAGACGAAGGCCGCCAGGGCCCCGCCACTGGCCGCGGCAAAGCTCAGCCAAAAGGTGGCGGGGGTGGCCTGGGTGACCCAGTGGGCGGCCTCTTCCATCATGCCAGGCTGGTGATGCAGGGCTCAGTTGGCGCACGCAAGAACGGCGGCCTCAGGCGAACAGCCCCTTGACGTCGACGTCGCGCTTCTCCGCTTCGTCGAACTCGAGCAGTTCGAAGGGCCTGAAGGTGAATTTGCGCGCCACGATGACGTCGGGGAATTGTTCGATGCGCACGTTGTTTAGATTGACCGCCTCGTTGTAATACTCGCGGCGGTCGGCGATGGCGTTCTCCAGTCCACTGATGCGGCTCTGCAGGTGCTGGAAACTCTGGTCCGCCTTCAGCTCGGGATAGGCCTCGGCAAGGGCGAACAGACCGCCGAGTCCGAGACGCAGTTGGCCTTCGGCGAGTCCGAGGGCCCCCATGTCGCCACTCTGCTGGGCACTCGCCACCTGGGAACGGGCCTTCATTACCTTCTCCAGGGTCTCCTGTTCATAGCCCATGTATTGCTTGCATACCTCGACCAACTTGGGCAGCTCGTCGTGGCGCTGCTTGAGCAGGACGTCGATATTGGCCCAGGACTTGGAGACGTTGTGCTTGAGGGCGACCAGATTGTTGTAGATGAGAATGGCGTAGACGAGCAGGGCCACCAGCAGGCCGGCGATGATGAAGAGGGCGATATCCATGGGCGATCTCCAACGGGGTTTTGATTCGATAGTCAGGAACAGAGAGATTACAGCAAGAGGGGCAATATTGACGCCCACCGGGGGCATGACACCGACACAGATAAAGATAACGACCTCACAGGTCTGCCCTGAAGGCCGCTGTGTGTACGAAGCAGACGAGGTAAAGAAGGTGCGCGGCGTGCCGCTCCACGCTCGCCGGCGTGGACAGCTGCGGAAGGTACGTGGTGTGCCCCTCGCTCAGGCAGTGACGTCCAGGCGGCTGCCCAGGCGTGTATCGGCGGGGTCCTTTGGCGTCTCCCCACCCGTATCGGGGCGGGGACCATTGTCGGCACCGGCGGCCTCCGCACCCTCGCGCACGGCGTTGGCCACCTCGGCGTCGCGCGGTGGCTCGCGCCCGCCTTCGGGCAGGGCCGGCATGATCACCGGGGCCCCGGCATTGGGATTGATTTCCATCAGCCTTCTCCTCAAACAGGGCCCACGGCCCTTTCCTCGGTTGTCGTCCAATGCCGGCAAAACTTGATCCCCCCGGCGGGCTTCGAGAAGGCCTATAATGGGCCGTTCACGAGTTGGATCATCCACGCCCAGGGAACTCGACACTCGCCAGGAAGCCATGCCCAATCCCGTACCACTGCTCATCGTCGCCGGCACCGTCGCCCTCCTGCTGCTGATTCAGCAACTGCTGGCGCGTGCGGCCGCTCGGCGCCAATCGGCCGCGGCGGCGGCGACACCGGCCTCACAAACCCAGGGTCAGCCCCTCGTCGAGGGGCTCAATGTCAGTGGTTTGGACGAGCGCGGCCGCGATAGTCTGCGGGCCTTGATGAAGGAAGGCGAGGTGGAGGCCCTGGCCACCTTCCTGGCCTTCAATCGCCCGCGCATCTCGGAACTGGATACCTATCTGCAACGGCTCTTCGAACAGTTTCACGCCGCCGCGGATGCCGTGCCCATCGACCAGTTTCCGCCCCTGCCCGCCGGCCTCACGGTCGAACCCCTCAGCCCCACCGAACGCAATCTCCTGCTGAGCACGGATCCACGCCGGCAGCGCCATATCGATCGCCAGTTCATGGCCCTGTTCGGCGGACATGCCTTCCTCGAACACTTCGAACTCTACTGCGCGCGGGAGACGGGAGTCACCCTGCACGTTCCGCCCTTCGACCCCGTGCGCCGTCACTTCGAGACCCTGGCCCGCTCCGGCGTGGCCGCCCAGGGCCGGCAGATCCCCTTGCAGCAACGCCTCAGCGTGCTGAAGATGCAGGAGCTGCGACAGATGGCCAAGGATCTCAAACTGGCGCAGAAATTCACCCGTAAGGCCGATGCCACCGAGGCCCTGTCGCAGGTGCCCGGGGCGGCCGTGCTGCTCTCCATGCAGTACGTCATCGACGACCTGTTCATGCTCAAACCGCTGGAGGTGGATCCCCACGCCATCCAGCAGGAGTGGGCCTGGCTCAGCGCCTGTGCCCACCTGCTGGCCAGCGCGCCGCCACGCCGCGCCTCGCTGGACCGAGGTTCCTCCGGCACCGAGAAATCACGTTAGAATCCGCAATCCTGCTTTTTACATCCTTCGATCTTCCACCATCGAATCTGCCACAGGTAAGCCGACACATGACACCACCCACCCATCACCCTGCCTTTCAATGGCTGCGCAGCCACCCCATCGAGAGTCTCAATCTCAGCGTCGAGGAATACGAGCACCGCAAGACCGGCGCCAAGCACTACCACCTGGCCTGCGACAACACGGAGAACGTCTTCCTCGTCGCCCTGCGCACGGTACCCATGGACGATACCGGGGTCGCCCACATCCTCGAACACACCTCCCTCTGCGGCAGCGAGCGCTACCCGGTGCGCGACCCCTTCTTCATGATGATCCGCCGTTCGCTGAATACCTTCATGAACGCCTTCACCAGCAGCGACTGGACCGCCTACCCCTTCGCCAGCCAGAACCGCAAGGATTTCTTCAACCTGCTCGACGTCTATCTCGACGCCGTCTTCTTCGCCAACCTGCACGAATTGGACTTCGCCCAAGAAGGACACCGGCTGGAGTTCGCCGAGCCGGACAACCCCGACAGCGAGTTGCTCTTCAAGGGCGTGGTGTACAACGAGATGAAAGGCGCCATGAGTTCGCCGGTGAACACCCTGTGGCAGACCTTCACCAAATACCTCTTCCCCACCACCACCTACCACTACAACAGCGGGGGGGATCCGCAGTCGATCCCGGACCTCACCTACGAGGCGCTCAAGGACTTCTATCGCACCCACTACCACCCCTCCAACGCGGTCTTCATGACCTACGGCGACATCCCCGCCGAGGAACACCAACAGCGCTTCGAGGCCCTGGCCCTGCAGCGCTTCGAGCGATCGGACACGCACATCGCCGTGGGTGACGAAAAACGCTACTTCGCCCCCGTCTCGGTGGAAGAGGCCTATGCCGTCGACCCTGCCGAGGCGGAGGGCGACAAGACCCACATCGTGCTCGGCTGGCTGGGTGGCTACAGCATCGACCTGCTCGACGCCCTGCGCGCCGAGTTGCTCAGCGGCGTCCTGTTGGACGACAGTGCCGCCCCCCTGCGCCACGCCCTGGAGACCAGCGAGCTGGGTGCCGCCCCCTCGCCCCTGTGCGGCCTGGAAAACAGCAATCGCGAGATGAGCTTCATGGCCGGCCTCGAAGGCAGCCGCCCCGAGCACGCCGCCGCGGTGGAGCAGTTGGTGCTCGACACCCTGCGCCGAGTGGCCGAGGAAGGCGTACCGCAGGAACGGGTGGAGGCCGCCCTGCATCAATTGGAGCTGGCCCAGCGCGAGGTGAGCGGTGGCCACTACCCCTATGGTCTGCAACTGATCCTCGATGCCCTGCCCAGCGCCATTCACGAGGGCGATCCGGTGGCCGCGTTGGACCTGGATGCCGTTATCGAGCAGCTGCGCGCAGAGGCCAGCGATGCCAATTTCATCCCCGGTCTGATCCGCGACTGGTTCCTCGACAACCCCCATCGCGTACGTCTTACCCTCAAGCCCGACAGTGAGCTGGCCGGTCGCCGCGACGCCGCCGAAAAGGCCCGTCTGGCACGCATCAAGGCCGGGCTCAGCACGGCGGAGATCGAGCACATCATCGACCAGGCCCGCCAACTGGCGGAGCGCCAGTCACAGGAGGAAGACGAGGAGATCCTGCCCAAGGTGGGGCTGGAGGACGTGCCCCCGGAGATGCCCATCGCCGAGGGCCGGGAAGAGGTCATCAACGGCTACCCCAGCCACCTCTACGAACAGGGCACCAATGGCCTGTTGTACAAAGAGGTGGTGGTCGACCTGCCGCCGCTGGACGACGCCCTGGTCGAGGTCCTGCCCTACTACACCCACAACCTCACCGAAGTGGGCTGCGCAGACAAAGACTACTTGGCCATGCAGTCCTGGCAGACTCGCGTCAGTGGCGGTCTCTCGGCCTACAGCAGCGTCCGCGGCCAGATCGACGATGCGCAGCGCGTCTCCGGCTACCTGATCCTCTCCGGCAAGGCCCTCAACCGCAACCACTGGGACTTCAGCGAGCTGGTGCGCAGCACCTTTGCCGAGGCCCGCTTCGACGAACTGCCGCGCATCCGCGAACTCATGGCCCAACTGCGCATGCGTCGCGAACAGAGCGTCACCGGGCGTGGCCACAGCCTGGCCATGCAGGCCGCCAGTCGCGGCATCAGCCCGGTCACCGCCCTCGCCCATCGCCTCTCGGGGCTGGAGGGCATTCGCCGCTTGAAAGCGCTCGACGACCGCCTGGACACCGAGGACGCCGTCGCCGAGCTGGCAGAACGCCTGCAAGAGCTGCACGGCCTGATCACCGGCGCCCCGCGTCGCTTCCTGCTCATCGGCGAGTCCCACGGCCTGCCCCAGCTGCGCGAGGACGTGGCCAAGCTCTGGCAACCGGAGTCCCCCGCCATCGGCGAACGTTTCGGCCTGCCACCGGTGCACCAACGGATACGTGAACTGTGGACCACCACCACGGCGGTGAGCTTCTGCGCCAAGGCCTATCCCACGGTGCCGGTGGAACACCCGGACGCGCCGGCCCTTTCGGTACTCGGCGGCTTTCTGCGCAACGGCTTCCTGCACCGTGTCATCCGTGAACAGGGTGGTGCCTATGGCGGCGGTGCCAGCCAGGACAACGCCAGCGCCAGCTTCCGTTTCTATTCCTACCGCGACCCGCGCCTGGCCGAGACCCTGGACGACTTCGACCGCGCCATAGACTGGCTGCTGACGGAGAAGCACGAGCCACGCCAATTGGAAGAGGCCATCCTCGGCTACATCAGCCAGTTGGACAAACCCAGCTCACCCGCCGGCGAGGCCAAGGACGCCTTCCACAATGCCCTGCACGGCCGCACCCCGGAACAGCGCCAGCGTTTCAGGCAACGGGTCCTGGGCGTCAGCCTGGACGATCTGCGCCGTGTGGGGGAGACCTACCTGAAGCCCGACGACGCCAGCATCGCGGTGATCAGCCACCCGGGCGCCGCCGAAGAGGCGCAGGCGCTCGGCCTCGAGGTACACGCCCTCTGAGCGCTCGCCTGCCACCGGCAACCTGATCGTAGTCATAGTGCTGGAACGAAGACGCTCGCGACCCTGAGGGCCGCGGGCGTCTTCGTCTATGCGCTCGGGGGATGAGGGGGAATGACGGCCTAGAAAGAACAGTGATCCGTCGAGGGGACACGACGGGGGATCACAGAGGTGAGTGCGCCGGGTAAGGCTGTGGTGGCAGACGGCCCCGCCCAGGGCGGGCCTATTCGACGAAGGCGAAATGCGTGATCCGGGCCAGGCCGTCGCGCGGCTCGACCTGAACCCATAACGTTCCCTTGTAGACGTCGCTGTGGTCGCGGCCCTTGGCCTGCACCTCCACCACATAATGGCTCTCACCTCGGGCCAGGCCACCCTCGGTGAACCAACGCGTGTCGCTCAGGCGGATGCGACGCTTGTCGGTGTTGGCGAATAATCGTTGGTAGTCCTCACGGATGCCTGCCACGTCGGCACGCTCATTGGTGGCGGCATCGTCGGAGAAGAGATCCATGAAGGCATCGATGTCACCCGCTTCGTAGTAGGTGGTGAAGGCCTGCATCAGGCGCGCCAGATCGGCTTCGCCGAGCTCGCCCGCGGCGATCGCCGGTGCCGGACTGCCAAGGGCGGTCTTCACATCGGAAAAATACAG
>JANTGX010000050.1 GCA_024762755.1 Gammaproteobacteria bacterium | reverse complement strand
GAGAGGCCGACCTCTTCGGCGGCGGGTGGGTGGATCAATTCCTCCAGCCGCGCCCTGGTGGCGAGAAACTCGGGGCTGAGCAGTTGTTCGGGCGAGCGCGGGTGGGGCACCGGCACCTCGATCAGTTCCTGCACCTCGCCCGGGTGGGCCTTGAGCACCAGGATGCGGTCGGCGAGAAAGATCGCCTCGTCCAGGTCGTGGGTGATGAACAGTACGGTGATATCGATGTTCTGCCAGATCTCCAGCAGGTAGGACTGCATGCGGGCACGGGTCTGGGCGTCGAGCGCGCCGAAGGGCTCGTCCATCAGCAGGATGCGCGGCTGGTTGGCCAGTGCGCGGGCGATGGCGACACGCTGCTTCATGCCGCCGGACAGCTGGTGCGGATAGCTGTTGGCGAACTTGGAAAGCCCGACCAGGTCGATCCACTGCAGGGCCTCCTGTTCCGCCTCCATGCGCCCGCGCCCGGCCATCTCCAGGCCGAACATCACGTTCTTCTTCACCGTGCGCCAGGGGAACAGGGTGTAGCCCTGGAACACCATGCCCCGGTCGGGGCCCGGGCCGTGTACCGGCTGACCCTCCAGCAGCACCTCGCCGCTGCTCTGTTCCTCCAGTCCCGCCAGGGTGCGGATCAGGGTGGACTTGCCGCAGCCGGAGGGGCCGATGACGCAGACGAATTCGCGGCGATGGGTCTTGAAGTTGATGTCGCGCAGCGCGGTGACCCTGCCCTGGGGGGTGTCGAAGTCCTTGCACAGCCCCTTGACCTCCAGCATCACCGGGCGTTGCTTGAGACGTGTGAAGCGGTCGGCGACCTCGGGCGCCTGGTCGAGATAGCTGGGTAGTTCGAGGTGGCTCATGGGGTGCTCCGCTCGTTGTTCAGGCAGTGGCCGTGCGCTGCCAGGGGAAGATGCGCTTGCCCAGCCAGCCGAGGATCAGGTCGGTGGAGAGGCCGATGATGCCGATCATCAGGATGGCGGCGTAGACGTTGTCGAAGTTCTTGTAACGGGCCTGCTGGGTGATGAACCAGGTGATGCCCGAGCTGGTGCCGATCAGCTCGGCGACGATCAGGTAGGTCCAGGCCCAGCCCAGCAGGATGCGCATGTCGCGATAGAGGTCAGTGGCGATGCCGGGTACCACCACCTTGAACAGCAGTGGCAGACGACGGGCGCCCAGGGTCATCGCCGCCTCCAGCAGGGAGGGGTCCAGCTTGCGGGTGGTGTTGGCCACCACCAGCACCTGCTGGAAGAAGGTGCCGATGAAGATGATGGCGATCTTGGGCGCCTCGTGGATGCCGAGGATGGCCACCGCCAGCGCACCGAAGGCGGGCGCGGGCAGGTAGCGGAAGAATTCGATGAAGGGTTCGTGCAGACGCGAGAAGGCGTCATAGGTGCCGGCCAGTATCCCCAGGGGGACACCGAACAGGGACGACAGGAAGAAGCCCCAGAAGATCACCGAGATGCTGCTGCCCAGGCTCTCGTGCAGCCACTTTTCATTGCGGCGCTGCGGTTCGGTGGTGAAGGCGGTGTAGAAGGCCGTGGCCACTTCGTGGGGGGCGGGCAGATAGATGGGATTGGCGGGCTCGCCCTGGGGCAGGGGTTTGCCAGCCTGCGCGGCCTTGGCGGATTCCCGTTCAAAGACGGCCTTGTCCACCTGCATGCCGGGTTTGAAGAAGGAGACGCCACCGGGATCGGTGATCGCCATGTTGGGGTGCCAGAGAAAGGGCACGTAGCTGACCAGGGACCAGATCGCCAGCGGGATCAGGAAGCTCAACGCCGCCAGGGTAAGGCGTTGTCTCTGGGTGAGTTCCCGGCGTACGGAGAACAGGGGGCTGGCCATGCGGTGCGATCTCTCGGGTGGAATGGACTGTCAGGTGCCTCCCCCTCCCACGTGGGGCGAGGGGGAGGCGTGCACAGTCGGTTTACAGCGAGTTGGTGATGGAGCCGTCGATGTAGCTGTCGATGTCCTGCGGCGTCTTGTAGACCTCGTTGGCGATATTGAAGTCGTCGGCGATCTTCGACGAGCCGTACAGGGACTTGAAGCCGTCGGCCTTCTTGAAGAAGCCCTTGGCCTCGTCCAGGGTGAGGATCTTGGTGCCCTTGATGAAGCCCTTGTATTCCTCGGGCGACAGGCCAACGCGCGAGGCCATGATCCTCACGGCGTCCTCATGGGTGGCCGGGTCCTTGATGTAGTCCACCACGCGGTACCAGACCTTGGCGACCTTGGTCCATTCGTCACGGTTGGCGGCCAGGCTGGCGGGGGAGACGGCCAGCACGTCGTAGATCAGGCCGGGCTCGTCGGCGCTGGTGTAGATGGGCTTGGCGCCGGCCACCAGGTTCAGCGCCATGCCGGAGTTGGGCTGCCAGGCGACGATGGCGTCCACGTCACCGGAGGCGAGTACCTGGGGGGTCTCGTTGGTGGGCACGTTGACCAGTTCCACGTCGGCCTCGCTCATGCCCGCCTTCTCCAGACCGTTGAGCAGCAGCAGGTGGCCGACGAAGCCGATCTCGACGCCGACCTTCTTGCCCTTCAGATCCTTGATGGCGTCGATGCCGGGACCGCCGACCACCATGTCGTTGCCGTTGGAGTAGTCGTTGATCAGGATCATCACACTCTTGGCGCCGGTGGCGCCGGTGACCAGGGCGTCGCCGTTGGTCATGGCCACGGCGTCCAGCTGGCCGGCGGCGAAGGCATCCATGGAGGCGACATAGTCGAACCACTCGAACTGCACGTCGACCCCGGCCTCCTTGAACCAGTCCTTATCGATGGCGACCTCCCAGGCGACCCAGCCGGGCCAGTCGCTGTAGCCGACCTTCAATGGTTCGGCGGATGCGGCAGCAGAGCCGGCGAGCATGGCGACCCCGGCGATGGCGGAAAAGAACATTTTCAGGCTTCGTTTCATGGTTGGACCCCTGCAGGTATTACCGGATGGAATTTGAGTAATACTTGGACTGCAACCTGTGTGCCATGTGGCGCCAATGCCGCTAACTAGCTGACAAAAAAAGGGTTTATTGCCCATGTCGGGGTGCTCTCGCAGGTGCCTGGTTGCACTGAAACGGGGCCGCCATGCCCGTGCATGGTGGGGACAGGGCGCAGGGGAGGGCAAAACCAGGGGCGCGGTACGGTGTTGCAATGGATGATGGCGGTCTCGTTGTTAATTGAGTTGTGTGATCCCGTCAGGCGAGATGGATGGGCTGACACGCCCCACAGTCGTCCAGGCCGGGGCTGATTGCACCCGTATGGTGCGCAATCGGGGCTCGTCGGGGAGCGGAGCCCCTGTCTTCCCGGCATTCGTCTGATTGGCATGGATCTGGCAGAATGTCCGGCAACAGGAGGCGCCACGGCTGGTGGTGTGCTCCAGGACAATCTGGTTTCAATGGGTGACTAGGGTTCCGGCTCACAGCATGTGGGCGACTGGTCCGAGAGTCACCGACCTCTCGCTTCCGAGGGGTTACACGGCGGGATAAAAGCCCGGGAGGTCAGCCGAGAGGTTCCTCCTGTGTTTGTTGTCCGGCAGCCGTGAACCCGGAAGCGCAGCCACCGCGCTCCCCGCCCGCTGCCGCCGAATCGCGCCGCAAGGCCGGTGCGGGGACGACCCCGCACCGCTGTAAAACCCTACGGGACGACCCGTGGCGCACGCGACGCGTGTGCCAGCGAACAGAGGAACGTGCCATGTCCGCATCGCCACTCGACCCGGGACGTATCGTGCACAGCGAGCTGCTGCCCGGTGCGCGCAACTGGTCATTCATCATCCGTCGCGGCTACGGCCTGCGCCTCATCGACCGCAAGGGCGGCGCCAATGTCTCGGCCCTGCTCTACAACGCGGCGGAGAAGCTCGAACGCTACAACATGGCCGATACGCTGAAGATCCAGCACACCGCCTTCCTCACCGCCGGCCATGTGCTTTACTCGGACATGGGCCGGGTGTTGATGTCCATCACCGATGACACGGTGGGCTGGCACGACACCCTCAGTGGCCACAGCAATGCCGCCCAGGTGAGGCGTCAGTACGGCGAGCACGGCTACCAGGCATTTCACAACGGCTTTTACCGCAACGGGCGCGAGCTGTTCCTGATTGAGCTGGGCAAGTGGGGCCTGGGCAAGAAAGACCTGGTGCCCAACATCAATTTCTTCAGCAAGGTGGCGGTGGACGAGACCGGTGCCATGCATTTCGTCGAGGGCAACTCCAAGGCGGGCGATCATGTGGACCTGCGCGCCGAGATGGACACCCTGGTGGTGCTCAACAGCTGTCCGCACCCGATGGACCCGGCCACCGAGTGGTCGCCCAAGACCACCGAACTGGTGATCTACCAGACCGACCCGGTGGCCGAGGACGACGCCTGCATGAATCACTGTGATGAGAACCGGCGCGGCTTCGCGCTGACCGCCACCTACCACTGCCAGTACTGAGGTGCCTGCCATGACCACTCAAGCACTGACCGAAAGCACCCTGGACCCCAACAAGGCTGTATACGATTACAGCATCCCCGGCGGCGATCCCTGGCTGTACGAACTGAAGAAGGGCCAGGTGCTGCGCATCGTCGACATCGCCGGTAACCAGGCGGTGGACACCCTGTTCTACAACGCCGAGGATCCGTCCGAGCGTTACAGCGCCCAGGACACCATCCGCGAACAGTCGAGCATCTATCTGACCACCGGCAGCGTGCTGATGTCCGATCAGGGTCGCCCTATGTTGACGATTGTTGCCGACACCTGCGGCCGCCACGACACCCTGGGGGGCGCCTGCGCGGCGGAGACCAACCAGGTGCGTTACGCCATCGAAAAGCGGCCCATGCACAACTGCCGCGACAACTACCTGATCGCCCTGGCCGAGTCCGACTACGACATGGGCAAGCGCGACCTGACCTGCAACATCAACTTCTTCATGAACGTGCCGGTCACCCCAGAGGGTGGCCTGACCTTCGAGGACGGCATCTCGGATGCGGGCAAGTATGTCGAGCTGCGTGCCGAGATGGACGTGATCGTGCTGGTGTCCAACTGCCCGCAGCTGAACAATCCCTGCAATGCCTACAACCCGACCCCGGCACGCATGCTGATCTGGGATGGGCAATAACACGGCAGAGAGGTGACAGCTGCCTGCCTGGCAGCCCGGGGGACGACCTCCGGCGCTGACGCATGAATGCGGGACGACCCGCGCCGAGTGCAGAACAGACAACGATGTTTGACAAGGTCCTGATAGCCAACCGCGGCGCCATCGCCTGCCGCATCATCCGCACCCTCAAGGCCATGGGGGTCCGCTCGGTGGCGGTGTATTCAAAGGCCGACGCCCAGTCCCTGCATGTGACGCAGGCAGACGAGGCCGTGTGCATCGGCGAGGCCCTGGCCAGCGAATCCTATCTCGATGTGGGCAAGGTGCTGGCTGCCGCCGAGCAGACCGGCGCGCAGGCCATCCATCCCGGCTACGGCTTCCTGTCCGAAAACGCCGCCTTCGCCGAGGCATGCGAGCGGCGCGGCATCGCCTTCATCGGCCCCACCCCGCAGCAGCTGCGTGACTTCGGCCTCAAGCACACCGCGCGCAGCCTGGCCGAGGCCAGCGGCGTGCCGCTGCTGCCGGGTACCGGGCTGCTCAAGGACGTGTCCCATGCCCTGGCCGAGGCGGCGGTGATCGGCTACCCGGTGATGCTCAAGAGCACCGCCGGCGGTGGCGGCATCGGCATGCAGCTGTGCCACGACGAGCAGCAGCTGAGCGAGGCCTTCGCGACGGTTCAACGATTGGGCCAGGCCAACTTCGCCAACGCCGGCATCTTCCTGGAGAAGTACGTCGCCCATGCCCGGCACATCGAGGTGCAGATCTTCGGTGACGGCGAGGGACAGGTGGTGGCCCTGGGCGAGCGGGACTGCTCCCTGCAGCGGCGCAACCAGAAGGTGGTGGAGGAGACGCCCGCGCCCAACCTGCCCGACAGCGTGCGCCGGCAACTGCTGGAGACCGCCTGCCGTCTCGGCAGCTCGGTGGACTACCGCTCCGCCGGCACGGTGGAGTACATCTACGATGCCGGCAGCCAGGCCTTCTACTTCCTGGAGGTGAACACCCGGCTGCAGGTGGAGCACGGCGTCACCGAGGCGGTGACCGGGGTGGACCTGGTGGCATGCATGGTCAGCCTGGCCGCCGGCGACCTTGCCGACCTGTCCGGCCTGGAGAAAACGCCCAGGGGTCATGCCATCCAGGTGCGCCTCTACGCCGAGGACCCCAACAAGGACTTCCAACCCTCCGCCGGCCTGCTCACCGCGGTCGATTTTCCCGATGAGGCCCGCTGTGACAGCTGGATCGAGCCGGGTATCGAGGTGCCGCCCTTCTACGACCCCCTGCTGGCCAAGCTCATCGTACATGCCGCGGACCGGGCGGCGGCGCTGGCCGCCATGGACAAGGCACTGGCCGGGACCACGGTGGCGGGCATCGAGACCAACCTGGCCTACCTGCGCCAGGTGGTGGCCGATCCGGTATTTGCCGCCGGCGAGCAGACCACCCGATACCTGAACGCGTTCAGGTATCGGGCAAACAGTATCGACGTGCTGGCCGCCGGAACCCAGAGCACGGTGCAGGATTTCCCCGGCCGCCAGGGCTACTGGGACATCGGTGTGCCACCCTCGGGTCCCATGGACGATCTCGCCTTCCGCCTAGGCAACCGGCTGCTGGAGAACGACGCGCAGGCGGCCGGCCTGGAACTGACGGTCACGGGCCCCACCCTGCGTTTCAACTGCGCCAGCGTGATCTGCCTGACCGGCGCCGCCATGGCGGCCGAGCTGGACGGTCAACCCTTCCCGGCCTGGCAGCCGGTGGCGGTCGCGCCCGGCGCGACGCTGACGCTGGGAGCGGTGCAGGGTGCCGGCGCCCGCGCCTATCTGTGCATCAAGGGCGGCATCCAGGTGCCCGCCTACCTGGGCAGCAAGGCCACCTTCACCCTGGGCCAGTTCGGCGGTCACGGCGGGCGCCCACTGCGGCTGGGCGACGTGCTGCACATCGATCCCAGCGATGACCTGCCTGGCCCGGCCCTGGCCGCGGCGCTGCGACCGCGCTATGGAAACACCTGGCAGATTCGTGTCATCTACGGCCCCCACGGCGCGCCCGACTTCTTCACCGACCAGGACATCGCCCGTTTTTTCGCCAGCGACTGGGAGGTGCACTACAACTCCAGTCGCACCGGGGTGCGCCTGATCGGCCCCAAGCCCGAGTGGGCCCGTGCCGACGGTGGCGAGGCGGGCCTGCATCCCTCCAATATCCACGACAACGCCTACGCCATCGGCACCGTGGACTTCACCGGCGACATGCCGGTGATCCTGGGCCCGGACGGCCCCAGCCTGGGCGGCTTTGTCTGCCCGGCCACCCTCATTCGAGCCGAACGCTGGAAGATGGGTCAGCTCAAGCCCGGTGACCGGGTCCGCTTCGTGCCTGTCAGCCAGGCCGATGCCAACCGTCTGGAGGCAGCGCAGGAGTGGATGCTGGACGGGCTGACACCGGTGGACATGGACGCGGCCGAGGCGCCGCTGGCCAGCCCGGTGGTGCGCACCCTGGACACGTCCGAGAACCCGGTGGCGGTGGCCTACCGGCCCTCCGGCGACAAGTACCTGCTGGTGGAGTACGGCCCGCTGGTGCTCGATATCAACCTGCGCTTCCGGGTGCATGCCCTGATGCTCAGGCTGCAACAGCAGCCGATCCCCGGCGTGCTGGAACTGACGCCGGGCATCCGTTCCCTGCAGATCCACTACGACAGCCGGTTGATCAAGCTGGATACCCTGCTGGACAAGCTGGTCGCCCTCGAAGCGGAGCTGAAGGACATCGAGGACCTGACGGTGCCGGCGCGCATCGTCCACCTGCCCCTGTCCTGGGACGACTCGTCCACCCGGCTGGCGATAGAGAAATACATGCAGTCGGTGCGCAAGGACGCCCCCTGGTGCCCGAGCAACATCGAGTTCATCCGCCGCATCAACGGCCTGGACGACATCGAGCAGGTGAAAAGGATTCTGTTCGACGCCAGCTATCTGGTGATGGGCCTAGGCGACGTGTATCTCGGCGCGCCGGTGGCCACCCCGATGGATCCGCGCCACCGCCTGGTGACCACCAAGTACAACCCGGCCCGCACCTGGACACCGGAGAACGCGGTGGGCATCGGCGGTTCATACCTCTGCGTGTACGGCATGGAAGGGCCGGGCGGTTACCAGTTCGTCGGCCGCACGGTGCAGATGTGGAACCGTTACCGCCAGACCGCCGACTTCGAGCAGCCCTGGCTGCTGCGCTTCTTCGACCAGATCCGCTTCTACCCGGTGAGCCAGGCCGAGCTGGAGCAGCTGCGCGAGGACTTCCCCCGCGGCCGGTTCCAGCTCGAGGTGGAGCAGACCACCTTCAGCCTGCGCGACTACAACGCTTTCCTGGCGGACAACGCCGACAGCATCGCCGCCTTCAAGCAGCGACAGCAGGCCGCCTTCGAGGCGGAGCGCGAGCGCTGGATCGCCAGCGGCCAGGCCGACTACGAACACCACGAGGCCGAGGTCATCGACGAGCAGGGTGACGAGCTGGCCCTGGGCGACAAGGAGTCCCTGGTGGCGAGCCATGTCCATGGCAGCGTCTGGCAGATGGAGGTCGAGCAAGGCCAGGCCATCGAGGAAGGCGAGGTGCTGGTGGTGCTGGAGTCCATGAAGATGGAGATCGCGGTGCACGCCGAGCATGCCGGCACCGTATCGCGCCTGCTGTGCCAGCCCGGCGCCCAGGTTACGCCCGGCCAGGCCCTGCTGGTCATCAACAGCGAATAACACCGAGTGGTCCCGATCATGAAAGATGCCCTGAATCTCTCCATCAGCCGACTGCGGGCCGCCTACCTGGCCGGCGAGCTGACGCCGACCCAGCTGCTGTCCGACATCCGGACGCGCCTGCCCGAGGGCGACCCGGACCATGTCTGGATCCATGTCCTGAGCGAGGCCGAGCTGCAGCCGTACCTGGACGCCCTGCAGGGTGCCGATCCCGGCGAACTGCCGCTCTACGGCATCCCCTTCGCCATCAAGGACAACATCGACCTGGCGGGCATCTCCACCACTGCCGCCTGCCCCGAGTACGCCTATGTGCCCGAGCGCTCGGCCTTCGTGGTGCAGCAGCTGATCGACGCCGGCGCCATCCCCGTCGGCAAGACCAACCTGGACCAGTTCGCCACCGGCCTGGTGGGCAGCCGCTCCCCCTACGGCGCCACCCGCAATGCCTTCGATCCGGACTACATCTCCGGCGGCTCCAGCGGTGGTTCTGCCGTGGCGGTGGCGCAGGGCCTGGTGAGCTTCTCGCTGGGCACCGACACCGCAGGCTCCGGCCGGGTGCCGGCGGCCTTCAACAACCTGGTGGGCATCAAGCCCACCCGGGGGTTGCTGTCGGCCAGCGGCGTGGTGCCCGCCTGCCGCACCCTGGACACCATCAGCCTCTTCGCCCTCGACATGGCCGATGCCCAGGCAGCGCTGGCGGTGGCCGCGGTGTTCGATGCGGCGGATGCCTACGCCAGGCCAGCGGTGGTCGGGCCGGCAGCGCAGGACCGCTTCCGTTTCGGTGTGCCCGAGCAGCTGGAATTCTTCGGCGACAGGCAGGCCGAGCGCCTGTTCGGCGCGTCGGTGGCACGGCTCGAGGGACTGGGTGGCGAGGCCGTGTCCATCGACTTCGCACCCTTCATGGCCGCCGCGCGGCTGTTGTACGAGGGCCCCTGGGTGGCAGAGCGTTATGCCGCGATCCAGGACTTCATCGAGGCGCAGCCCGAGGCCCTGTTCCCGGTGACCCGCCAGATCATCGAGCCCGGCATCCGCGCCAGCGCGGTGGCGGCCTTCCAGGCCCAGTACAAACTGGCCGACTACAAGCGCATCTGCGACGAGCTGCTCGATGGCCTGGATTTCGTGCTCACCCCCACCGCGCCGACCCTCTACACCCAGGCCGAGGTGGCAGCCGAGCCCATCCTGCTGAACAGCCGGCTGGGCACCTACACCAACTTCATGAACCTGCTCGACTATGCCGCCGTGGCGGTGCCGGCGGGCTTCGGCGACGACGGGCTGCCCCATGGCGTGACCCTGTTCGGCCCGGCCTTCGCCGACGGGGCCCTGGCCGGCTATGGCGACAGGTTGCAGCGTGCGCTGGGCCTGCCGCTGGGCGCCACAGGCCACACATTGACTGCAACGCAAGAGATGGCTCACATCCCCGCGGCAGAGCCGATGATGCGCCTGGTGGTATGCGGCGCCCACCTGTCCGGGCTGCCGCTCAACCACCAGCTCACCGAGCGGGGCGGCCGTCTGCTGCGTGCCACCGAGAGCGCGCCGGCCTACCGGCTCTACGCTCTGCCGGGCGGCCCGCCCCGACGGCCGGGCATGATCCGGGTCGGCGAGGGCGGTGCCGCCATCGCGGTGGAGATCTGGGAACTGCCCGAGCGGCAGCTCGGCGGCTTCCTCGCCGGCATCCCGGCACCGCTGGGGCTGGGCCAGGTGGAACTGGCCGACGGCAGCTGGGAGACCGGCTTCATCTGCGAGGGACTGGCGGCCGAGGGGGCCGAGGACATCACGGGGCTGGGCGGCTGGCGCGCCTACCTACAGCGGGGTTGACGTTCAGGTCCGGCGGTCCAGCCGGCGATAGCCGATGGCCTCGGTCAGGTGCGAGGTGAGGATGCGCTCGCTGCCGGCGAGATCGGCGATGGTACGGGCCACCCGCAGGATGCGGTGGTAGGCTCGTGCCGACAGCCCGAGGCGTTCCAGTGCATTGCGAAGCAGGGCCTGGCTGGTCTGATCGAGGGTGCAATGCTGCTCGATCCCGTTGCTGCCCAGCTGGCTGTTGGGCATGCCCTGACGTGCCTGCTGGCGCTGCTGCGCGGCGCTGACCCGCTGACGCACCTGGGCGCTGC
>JANTGX010000049.1 GCA_024762755.1 Gammaproteobacteria bacterium | reverse complement strand
GACGGCGTGCGCCGTCGTCGTCTAGCGGCTTGTTTTCCCTGCCGTATCGAATAGCGGGCCTTTCCTTATAAAAATAGGTGAATAGCAAAGTGGTATTTTGTGGCCTTGAGTTGCCGGATCTGGCTGATATGCTTCTTGTCAACTTCATTGCCTCAGGGCATTGCAGGGACGGAGTCAAGGACGAGGTCAGGGACACGGTCAACGGATTGACGAGGTCGGGCGACCGACCAGCAAGGATGTATCGAAGGCGGCTACCGGGACGGGCCGCCTTCACTTTTTTGTGCGCCTGAAAATTGTGCGGGGGAAAGACGCGCGATGGGGCGCCGCCCCCGCCACGTCCGCCGCGCGCCAGCGCGCGTATCGTCGTACCGATCTGCATGCCCCTCTTTATTCCTCCCAGGCCTCACGTCGGCACAGCCCGCGCATATCACACCACTTGCAGGTCTCTTCGTCGCCCCAGGCGGGCAGGGGCGCGGTATCGCCGAGGGCGCGCCATAGTGCCTGCAGGCGTTGCCGGTTGTCGGCGGCCAGCTGCTGGAGGGCGGTGTCCGTCAGGCTGCCGGCCGTCTGCACCTTCTTGTCCACGCTCACGTATTCCACCGCCGCCACCGTCTCGCCCAGGCTGGCCTCCGCCAGCAGGGCATAGAAGGGCAGCTGCACCGCCTCGCCTGCGTCGATGTCGGCCTGTTTCGGCACGCTCCCGGACTTGTAGTCGATGATGTCCAAACCCTCGGCGGCCTGGTCGATGCGGTCCAGCCGGCCGTGCAGAATCAGCCCGGCCTGGGCCGCCTCCAGTTTGACCTCGCAGTCCCGCGGTCGCCACTGCCGGGCGTGTTCGCGCTGCCAGTCGATGTATTCGGGGATCATGGCCTGCCAGCGCGCCAACCAGCCGCGATGCAGGAAGTTGTCCTCCAGGTCGGGGGCGAAGACGGCCTCGCTGATGGCCTGCAGGCAGGCGATGGCGGCGTCCCGGTTGTCGGCGTCGATGGGCCGGCCGAAGGGGCCGGGCAGGCCGCTCAGATCCTCGTGAAAGGCCTGCAGGCAGCGGTGGACACGTTCGCCATAGTCGGCCTTCTCCAGCTGCTCGCGGATGGCCTCGGCCGGCGAAAGGCGCAGGCCGCGGGCGGCGAAGAACTGGTAGGGGCAATCCATCAATTGCTGATAACCGCTGGCGGAGAGGCGTGAGGGCAGCAGCCCGGCGGGCAGACTGGGGGCGGGATGCGGCGGGATGGGCTGTGGCAGGGGGGCGTCGCGCTGCACCACCTGGCTCTCCGCACGGCCCACCAGGGCGGCCAGTTGCGTATCGAAAAGGTCTCGGCCATAGGCCTGCTGGTGGAAGCCTTGCAGCAGCTCGACCCAGGGGGAGGGGACGATGGCCTCGCCGTCCTGCTCGCGACGGTAGGTGATGTGCACCGTGTCGGCCGCCTGCAACAGGCAGCGGAAGGCATGGAAGCGTTGCTCGAGGCGCTCGGGCAGGGTGGCGAGGCCCAGGGCGCCGCGCACACCGTCGTTGAAGAAGGGCGAGTTGGCGCCGCTGCCGGGGAGGAATTCGCGCTCCGCACCGGCGAGGATCAGGGCGTCAGCGCGGCATAGCCGACTCTGCGCCAGGCTCATCAGGCGCACCTGGCGATCACCCGCCTCGCCGGGCTGGAAGTTGTAGCGCTCCAGGGTCCGCCCGAGCCAGGCGCGGAATTCGTCCCAGTCCATGGGCAGCCCACTGCCACGCACGGCGGCCTGCAGCTGCCGCAGCTCTTCCAGGACCCGCTGACCCGCGGCGTCCGCCTCCAGGCTGTGGGCCAGACCGAGGGGGCCGAGGCTCTCCTCGAGGGCCTGCAGGTAGTCGGCGGGGGGGCGGCGACTATCCGTCATGAGTGGCAGCAGGGGGGCGGCGGCCGCCTCCAGGTGGTCGAGGATGGGGAGGATGGGGGCGTAGTCGTCGGCCAGGCCGGTGGCCTGCAGCCGCGCTTGCCGCCGGTACAGGTGACGCCGATAGTGACCCAGGCCGCGGGCCACCTGCTCGTGACGCACGATGCCCTGTTCGAAACGGTAGACGGCGCTCAGGTGATCCTCGCGCGGGGTGTGGGGAAAGACGAAGGGCGATTTCAGCAGATCGAGCAGGGGCTGGTGGGCGAAGTCCTCTTCGACGCACTGCAGCCAGCGCTCCAACACCGCCGCGGCACTGGTGGTGGAGAGGGCCCAACCGGCGGCGTCCTGCAGGGTGATGCCGGCGCGCTCGAGCAGGGCGCGCACACGCCGCGCCAGGCGACGGTTTTCGGTGACGATGGTGATGCGCTGCTGTCCGGCTAGCAACAGCCGGCGGGTCTGTAGCTCGACGGCACGGGCCTCCTCCTCCGCGCTGCCGGCGGCGAACAGGTGCAGGTGGCCGGCGAGGGGGCTCTCGGGCCATTCCCGGCGCTGTGCCGCGGCGCGTTGTTCGAGGGGCGCCGCCTGATCGGCAAACACCCGCGCGAGGGTCACGCCGATGGCATCCGTCGGCGCGACCTCCGGCAGGGGGCGGCCGAGGGCCTCGGCCAGGCGGCGCAGCAGCGGGCCGGTGTAGCGATCGCCCGAGCCATCGCCCTGCAGCCAGACACTGGCCTGGCCGCGCTCGAGCAGCGCGCGCAGCCACTCCGCCTCGGCCGGCGCAAACTCGCTGATGCCGACGAGATAGAGGTGCTGATCGGCCGGCAGGGTGTCGAGACTGGCGCGCAGGCCCACGAGGTGATCGCTGGCGGCATCGTTGACCCCGGCGGCCGCCATCTGCTGTTGCCAGGCCTGCCACAGGGTGTGCACCAACTGGGCCTCGCGGCCGAGGGCCTCGCCCTGCGGCGAGCCGCCATAGGCCTCGCTGAGCAGCTGGGTGAAATCGGCGAGATCCCCGGGTAGTCGCACATGGCGTGCCGCCAACTCGTCGAACAGCTCCGCCAGGCTGCCGGCCAGGGCCCACGGACTGCCCTTGCCATACAGCCATGCGTGGTCGACCAGCGCCTCCACCAGCATGAGTTCGCGTCGATGGGGCGAGAGCACCGGGCGCGGGTGGGGGCTCTGCCGCCGCACCCACTGACCGAAGACCTCGATCTCCGGGCCGAGCAGGGCCCCGTGGCCCTGCGCCTCGGCGGCGGTGAGCAGCTGGCTGCGCAGTTCACGTGCCGCCAGGGGGGTGGGGAGGAGCAGGCTGACCCGGCTCAGGTCGGGCAGTTGGGCGGCGTGCGCCGCGACGATGTGTTGGGCGAGGCGAGCCGGCAGGTCCGCCGCATAGGGGAGGAGGTGAATGGCCGGGTCGGCCGGCATCAGCGCTTGAGGTATTTGAGTTTGTCCGGCTTGCCGTTCCACTCGTCGGCATCGGGCAGGGGATCCTTGGCCTCGGTGATCACCGGCCATTCCTTGGCCAGTTCGGCGTTGAGCTGCAGGAATTGTTCCTGGTCCTCGGGCAGGTCGTCCTCGGCAAAGATGGCCTCGGCCGGGCACTCCGGCTCGCACAGGGTGCAATCGATGCATTCCTCGGGATCGATGACGAGGAAATTGGGACCTTCGTGAAAGCAGTCCACCGGGCAGACCTCGACGCAATCGGTGTATTTGCACTGGATGCAGTTTTCGGTGACGACGTAGGTCATGGCAACTCCGGTTGGCGGCTGACGGCGGCAGATGCCGCACCTTCTGGAACGAGGGCGATAGTGTAATGGGTGCCAGGATCGATGAGAAGCGCCCTGTAGCTCGACGTCGCGAATGGGTATGATTCCGTTTCTTGAAGGAGATCGCATGAATAGACATTTCAGACTCGTGGCGCTGCTCTTGCTCGGCGCGCTAATGCTCAGTGCGTGCGGGCAGGATGCGTCGAAGCAGACGGAAAAGCAGGAATGGGTGCCCGGCTGGCAGTCCGGGCCGAAGACCCTGGTGGCACGTTCCGGCGCCGCGGCGGTGGAGGTGAACGGTGTCATCCACCTCATCGGTGGCGTGGATGGCCGCAACTTTCTCGCCAGCTCGGAATATGCCCGTATCCAGCCCGACGGCAGTCTCTCGCCCTGGCAGAAGGGTCCGTCGCTGAACGTGGAGCGGGGCTTCTTTACCGCCGTGGCCAACGGCAAGTATGTCTATGTCGCCGGCGGCGGGCGGGGACCCAACGGCAGTATCCAGCTCACCTCCGTGGAGCGTGCCGAGATCCAGCCGGACGGCACCCTCGGCCCCTGGAAACTGGAGAAATACGCCTTCAACACCAAGCGACGCTGTTCGCGCCTGCTGGTGCTGGGCAACCACATCTACGCCTTCGGCGGCTTCGGTGGCATTTTGCTGGACACGGTGGAGAGCGCCGAGATCCTGCCCGATGGATCGCTGGACGAATGGCTGGTGCTCGACCAGCGCATGACCGTGCCGCGTTACATCTCCGGCTCCCTGGCCGCCGACGGACGTGCCTATCTGCTGGGTGGCCATGACAAGGTGCGCGGTATCGGTATTCGTGAGGTGGAGTGGAGTCGCGAAGTGACCGACGAGCCGGGCTTTCTCGAGCCCTGGCAGCAGACCGCGCCGCTGCTCACCGGGCGTTATGGCCTGGAGGCGGCGCGTCACGGCGACCGCCTGTATGCCCTCGGCGGTCTCGATGGGGCGCGCTATCTCGATAGCATCGAGACCGCCCGCCTGCTGCCGGACGGCGGCGTCGACGCCTGGCGCGAGACCACCCCACTCGCATCACCGCGCGAGGGCATGAACGTCATCGTCAAGGACGACCGCATCTACGTCATCGGCGGTGGCAACCTGCAGGGCTACCCCGGCAGCGTCGACTACGCCAGCTTCGATGCCCAGGGTGATATCGGTTTCTGGGCCAGTCCGGCCGAGGCTAAGGAGTACCGCGCGGCCTTGGCCAGCCGCGAGGCGGCGCGCAAGGCCCTGTCCAACGAGGCGGTGATCGTGCAGAACATCCAGGCCACCAGTTATTCCTACCTCCAGGTTCGCCGCGACGACGGCGCCGTGGCCTGGCTTGCCGGCCCGCGCAGCGACCTGCCGCCGGGCACCCGTATCCAGTTTGCCGATGGCGTCTTCATGTCCAATTTCTACAGCAAGGAGCTCAAGCGCGGCTTTCCCGCCATCATGTTCATTGGAGAGATCCGGCCGGTGGAGACAAAGGGACCGGACGGCTGAAGGCGATACGGCCCTCGCCCTGTTCAGAGGGTGAAGGAACGACAGCAGAGGAAAGGAGACCTCGATGAACAGGATGTCATGCTGCGGCACACTCCTGGCCTGCATGGTCGCCACGGCCAACGCCGATCAACAGACGACCACCTTCGGCCTGGGGGCAGGGGCCCTGTACAACGGCTTGGGGGTCAACCTCGGTCGGGTGACGGGGCATGATCTCCGTTATCTGGCGCTCGGCTGTGTGAGCGTCGCCTATTCAAGCCGCCACGGCCTTGACGCCGATTGCGGCCTTGGCCTGGGCTGGATGCGTTCCGGCCCTTTTTCATCCAGCCATCGACATGCCCTGGGTCTGCACCTGGGCGTGACCTACGACACCCATGCCGAGCGAAGCGCGGTCGAGCCCTTTCTCGGTGTTCCCTATGTGTATTTTTCCCACGGCATGGCCGCGGCCGGCTGGAATCTGGGTGTGACCCCGACCCTGGGGCGCCACGATGACAACCTGTCCGTCGGATTGATGTTGAACGCAGGGTTTCAATTCTTCTGAACTGACAGGGAGCGAATAGGAAAAAGTCGGGCAGGGGCGGAACGTCTTTTGAGCCCATACGGTTCCTTGCCCAGTACAGCAATACACAAGGCAAAATAGAACCAGTTGGACAAACAGCAACGACACCACACCAGCGGGTGAGTCTCGATCGGATGACCGTCTGATGGTCACCGGCGCCGATGATGCAGCCCTTGTGGCTAACGCGCCTGTCAAAAGGCCCCGCCTCGGAAAAATCTGGCGGCAGGCCGTCACCATCCTGCGCCCATCTCCGACCGGAGGTCATTACCCACTCTTACGATGAATCAGAGAAGTGGACCCCAAAAATTGAACAGTGCGATCAGTGCTTCCTCAGGTCAAGCCGCCAGCCTGGCAGCGGATTTGTAGTAATCGCTGTCCGGCGTGTGCCGGTCAAACGATTGGTGTCTCTCGGCATTGTAGAAGGCGAAATATCGCCCCAGTGAAGCCCGCGCGTCGGAGATGCTGTCGTAGGCCTTGAGGTATACCCCCCCTCGTATTCCGCACTGCGCCACAGGCGCTCCACAAAGGCATTATCGACCCACCGCCCCTTGCCATCCATGCTGATGCGGATGTCGTGCTGCTTGAGGACGCCGGTGAATTTCTCACTGGTGAATTGACCGTCCTGGTCGGTGTTGAAGATCTCTGGCCACCATAGGCCTCGATGGCTGCCTCCAGAGCATCAATACGGAAGCGGGCGTCGAGCGTGTTGGAGACGCGCCACGACAGCACCTTGCGCGAGTGCCAGTCCATGATCGCGATCAGGCACACAAAGCCGCTGGCCATCGGAATATACGAGATGTCCGTGGCCCCGACCGGGTTCGCGCGATCGATCAACAGATTCCGCAACAGATACGGATAGACGTTGTGGACCTTGTTCGCCAGGCTGAGGTTACGCTTCGGGTACTTCGCCACCAGATCCATCACGCGAATCAGGCGCTGGACCCGCTTGCGCTGACCCAGTGTCCCTGGTCCTCGAGCCAGTCACGGATACGGCGACCGCCATTGAAGGGGTGCATCAGGTGGAGGCGATCGATCAGCGCCATCAGTTCCGGTTCTTCCTATGAGACCGGCTTGGGCACGTGATAGAACGTCGAACGGGGTAGATCCAGCAACGCGCATGGGCGGGTCAGCAGCAATAGATCCTTCCGGTCTACGATTTCTTTCCTCTGGGCCCGTGAATCAGTTCGAGCCCGCGTTTTAAAAAATTATTCTCCATCGTCAGTTGGCCGATCTTGGCACGCAAATCCTGAATGGTCTCAGCCGCATCCTCCGCCTTTATTTCCCCCTTGCCGAAGACATCCGGGGCGTTATTCAACAGCTGCTTCTTCCAGTCAATGATCTGATTGGCATGCACGTCGGACTTCTTAATCAGTTCGGCCGTCGTCAGATCTCCCTGGATTGCCGCTAAGACGACCTTGGTCTTGAACTCGGGTGAATGGGGTCGTCTTTTCCTTCGCGTTGCATCTCTCCATAGACTATCGCTCTTCAGGGAGGAAGCACTTACCTGAGTCCATTCACTGTCCAATCACCGGGGTTCTGCTCGGTTATGACACTTGTGCCTATGCGCTCCGGTGAAGAAAACGTTGTGTTAATCATCGGTGTGTTGAAAGGTGTTGAGTTACCTCACCCCACCCCCGCCGCCACAGGCGACGAGGTGTGGGAGTGTAACCACTGTTGACGAGAACTTTGCAACCGATACGTTATATGTCATGGCTCTGTTCATTTTTAAAGTGACCTTGGATTAAGGCGCGATGTAACGCGTACCCCAGACATGGAAGTCCAGACTGCCATCGGTCGGTAATTGATGTTGCCAGACTGCGATGCCGTTTCCATTGTTGTTCATGATCACCCGCGGCAGACTGGTGTCACCGTTGATGTCATTACTAAGAGGTTCCGGTGCACTCCAGCCATCGGCGATGGTGTACTGCATGGCGCGTACGGTATGGGTGCCGTCATCGTCCAGATCTTCGGACCAGATCACGATGGCATCACCATTATCGTTACCTGTTAAGTCGGGCACATCCGGTTCAAATTGCAGACCAGGACCGTTACGCGTACCCAGGGAACGTATGCGCAAACGAGGATTCACCAGCGTATCCGATTCCACCCCAAGTGCCGGCGACCAGCTATTGCTGCCGAAGTCGTAGCGGCGTGAACGAATGCTGTATTCGTTTTGCGGGAAGGTTTCATTGTTGAGCCAGATCACAATGGCGTTGCCGTTGGCATCTAATGCAGCCTTTGGCGCAATCGGCTCATAACTTGTAGCCGAATCCAGCATGATTGGTGCCGACCAGTTAGTGCCGTCATACAGGTTGGCATAGATGTGCCAACCGCCAGCACCAGTCGCATCCCAGACTTGCCAGACAGCAATGGCCGTGCCATTTGCATTAACATCCAGATGCATCGCACCGATTGACGCATTGGTTGAGATCCCCTGACTCAACAGCGTCGTCCCGCTCCAGGCCTGGGTGAGCGCATCGAAATGCCGCACAACAATACCGGTACCACCTTCGTAATACAGCGTAATGGCATTACCGGCACTATCCATTTCCAGTTGATCGTAAACCGGAACTATCGATGATCTTGTCGGCCCCCAGCCCAGGACGGGATCATAATTGGCCTCGTAATAGCCATCGGCACGGACAAAGCGTGCAAGGGTTTCACCACTACCATTTGTCGCCAGTACCATGTTGTGGCCTAAACTGCTAAACCCCATACCGTTTGTTAAATCCGTGGTCTGCCCCCAGCTAGTCAACGGCGTATGTTTATCGGTATGCACCAAGCCGCCATACTGGCGAATGAGATGACTGTTACCGCTGTCATCGATACTGACATCAAAAAACAGACTATTGTAATTTGCGCCAAAGATATTAGGCGCGGCCACTTCCACCGCTCCCCAGCCGCTAGCCGGACTATAACGGGCAGTCAGGTTACTGCTGTTACCGGATCCGAAGACATACCAAGTCACCATGGCTTCACCGGTGACTGGACTCATGGCCACGGCGGGATAGGAGCCATTATTAAACACACCCAGGGGATCCAGTTCCTGTGGCAGACTCCAGCCACCGGTGTTATCGTTATTGATAATGTTTCCCACACCGATAGCATCACTGATCTCGGCATTGGCCGTGATGTTACTCAACTGCACACTGAACTGTTCGTCGATCTCCGGTGTATCATCGCCGTTGATATTAATGTCGATAAAGGCCGTGGTATCACCGGCGGGAATCAGCAGGCGTGTGGTGGCCACGCCGGCATAATCATTATCCGCCACCAGGGCCGTACCATCGAGAGTTTGATAATCCATCTCGACCTGTTGTGCCGAAGGTGCACTGAGACTGACGGTAAAGCGTAAGGTATCCTGTTGTGTGGCATCGCCTTCCAGGATACTGACGTTATTAATGCTTACGTATGTAAACGGCTCATCACTAACAATGGTGCCAAAGGCAAGGCTGTTACCCAGAGCCACATTACTGGATGGGTTGGATAATCTGACCAGGAAGGTCTCGTCGTTTTCCACCGTGGTTTCACCCACCACCGGCACAGCAATGGTCGCACTGGTTTCATTGGGCTGAAAGGTCAGTGTTCCGCTGGTAACGTTGTAATCCGCACCACCGATAGCACTTGGAGTGGGCGCAAGATCCTCTGTTGTATAATCTACGGTCACCACTTCATTCACCGGCTCGGCAATTGTCACGATAAACAACATATCCGTTGTATCCTGATCGGTCTCCACCACACTGGAATGGGTAATGCTAACCCGCGGTAAGATTTGAACGGGATCATCGTCATCGATAATTAAACCGTAGGCCGTGAGCGTTGTCAGGGTGACATTGGACGAGATATTGCTCAACTCCAATTTGAAAGTCTCGTCATTCTCGATATCCTCATCGCCATTAATGGTCACGGCGATTTGTGCTGTACTGTCACCTGCCGGAATGGTTAATGTGGTTAAAGGCACTGCCTGGTAATCGTTGTTGCTGATGGTTGCCGTATCATCCGTGGTTCGATAGTCCAGGGTAATATCGGAACTGGCATCCACGGGATTGACTTCCACATTGAAAACCAGCGAAGGCTGATCCCCATTGGCACCTTCGCGTATGCCGATGCTCCTTACCGTAACATGTGTATCTCCATTCCCCAGCACCGTATCATCATCAGTAATGGTGCCCAGTGCCATGGACGCGCCAGGATTTAATTCAGCATTGTTGCTGGTCCCGGTCAAGCTCACCTGGAAGGTTTCATCCGGTTCCGGGGTAGTGTCGCCATTAAGGAAAATAGCAATCCTGGTTTGTATGTCGCCCTGGGCGATCGTCACAGAGCCATTGGCAACGTGCATATAATCGTCATCCGCCGTGGCACTGCCGATATCCACGGTTTGATAATTGATGGTCACCGTACCGACGGTCGGATCGCTTAAGCTAACATTGAAAGCCAGTTGGCGTTGACCACTATCACCTTCATCAATGGTGGCCGGACTGATAGAGATTTGCGGCAATTCATCGGAGCGGATGGTGCCCAGAGCAGAATCATCTGCAAAGCGTGCATTGGCGGATAAATTACTTAAGCCGATGGAAAAGGTTTCATTACCTTCCGGGGTGGTGTCGCCGCTGACTGTAATACGAATCTCAGCCGTGGTATCGCCTTCGGGGATCGTCAGGCTGCCATTGCCCAGGGTGTAATCTTCGCCGGCAGTGGCGCTGATGTCGTTGGTGGTATAGTCCAGCGTGATATCACCGACTCCCGCCACGTCCATGCTGACGTTAAAGACCATTTCCACCGAACCACTGTCGCCTTCCTGCACTTCGGCGTTGCTGATGCTGACCTGCGGGAAATCATTGTTCAGAATCGTCCCCACGGCCTGTGTGGTGCCCAATGTGGCATTGCTCGAAATATTGCTTAACTCAAGATTCACCGTTTCATCCAGCTCGACGTTAGTGTCGTTATTGACGATGACGCTGATCGTTGCGCTGGTACTACGGCGGGCACGGCTAACGTGGTTGGTGAGATCGCAACATAGTCATTGTCTGCTGTTGTGGCGCTGCCATTGCTCGTCGCATAATCAACCGTTACATCCGTGCTGGCTGCGCCGGTTAAACTCACAGCAAACTCAAGATTCGACGTACCGGAATCACCTTCGGTAATCGTCGGGCTGGATACAGATAGTTCTGGTGTTGATGATCCA
>JANTGX010000048.1 GCA_024762755.1 Gammaproteobacteria bacterium | reverse complement strand
CCCGACGTGATGGCCCGCTTCACCACCACCCTGGTCGCCGACAAGACGCAGTATCCGGTGCTGCTGTCCAACGGCAATCGGGTGGCCGGTGGTGAACTCGAGGACGGCCGTCACTGGGCCAAGTGGGAGGATCCCTTCCCCAAGCCCAGCTATCTGTTCGCCCTGGTGGCCGGCGACCTGGCGCGTATCGAGGACAGCTTCACCACCCTGAGCGGTCGCGAGGTGGCACTGCACATCTACGTGCAGCATCACAACGTCGACAAGTGCGAACACGCCATGCGCTCGCTGAAGCAGGCCATGCGCTGGGACGAGGAGACCTACGGTCGTGAATACGACCTGGATCTGTACATGATCGTCGCCGTGGACGACTTCAACATGGGCGCCATGGAGAACAAGGGCCTCAACGTGTTCAATTCGCGCTATGTGCTGGCGCGCCCGGACACGGCCACCGATGGCGACTACCTGGGCATCGAGAGCGTCATCGCCCACGAGTATTTCCACAACTGGTCGGGCAATCGCGTCACCTGCCGTGACTGGTTCCAGCTCAGCCTCAAAGAGGGCTTCACCGTCTTCCGTGACCAGGAGTTCAGCGCCGACATGAATTCGCGCGGCGTGCAGCGCATCGGCGACGTCAACGTGCTGCGCACCCATCAGTTCCGCGAAGACGCCGGCCCCATGGCCCACCCGGTGCGTCCCGCGTCCTATGTGGAGATCAACAATTTCTACACCGTCACCGTGTACAACAAGGGGGCGGAGGTGGTGCGCATGCTGGCCCACTTGGTGGGAGAAGAAGGCTTCCGGCGCGGCACCGATCTCTATTTCGAGCGTCACGATGGCCAGGCGGTGACCACCGATGATTTCGTCAAGGCCATCGAGGCTGCCAACCAGATGGACTTCGGGCAATTCCGCCTGTGGTACAGCCAGGCCGGTACGCCGCAGGTGACGGTCCGCCACGACTATGACGCCGCGCAACGGAGCCTGACCCTGACGGTGTCGCAGACCTGCCCGGCGACACCGGGTCAGGACGAGAAGCAGCCCTTCCACATCCCGCTGGCGGTGGGCCTGCTCGATGCCGGGGGTAACGACTTGCCGTTATACCTGGCGGGCGAGGAGCGGTCCGCCGGCGGCGACACGAGCCGCGTGCTGCACCTGCGTGAGGCCCATCAGTCCTTCACCTTCAGCGAGGTGCCCGAGGGCGCCGTTCCCTCGCTGTTGCGCGGCTTCTCTGCGCCGGTGAGATTGACCGACGACCTCTCGGACGCACAACGCTATTTCCTCATGGCCCACGACAGCGACCCCTTCGCCCGTTGGGAGGCCGGACAGCAGATGGCGGTGAAGACCCTGCTCGCCCTGGTGGCCGACATCCAGGCCGGCCGACCCCTGCGACTCGACGACGATTTCGCCGAGGCCTTTGCCCGTACCCTGGACGACGAACGCCTCGATCCGGCCTTCACCGCCCTGGCCCTCGGCCTGCCCTCGGAGACCTATCTGGCCGAGTTCCTGCAGCCCGTCGATCCGCAGGCCATCCACGAGGCCCGACAATTCCTGCGTCGGGCCCTGGCCGAGCGTCTGCGCCCGCGGTTCGAGGCCGTCTATGCCGCCAACGACGAGCGTGGCGAATACCGCATCGACGGCGAATCCATCGGCCGTCGCGCCCTGAAGAACACCTGCCTCGCCTATCTCAGCCGCCTCGCCGATGCGCAGGCCATCGCCCTCGCCGAGGAACAGTTCGACACCGCCGGCAACATGACCGACAGCATGGCGGCCCTCGCCGCGCTGGCCAACCTGCCCGGGACGGCCCGCGAGCGCGCCCTGTCCAGCTTCTATGAGCGCTGGCACCAAGATCCGCTGGTGGTCGACAAGTGGCTCAGCATCCAGGCCAGCGCCAGCCTGCCCGATACCCTGGAGCGGGTGCGCGCACTCACCGCGCACGAGGCCTTCAGCCTGAAGAATCCCAACAAGGTCCGCGCCCTGATCGGGGCCTTCGCCGCCGGCAACCCGGCCGCTTTCCATGCCGCCGACGGCGCCGGCTATCGCTTCCTCGCCGACCGCGTGCTGGAGATCGACCGACTCAACCCGCAGGTGGCCGCGCGGCTCACCAGCCCCTTCACCCAGTGGCGCAAGGTCGACGAAGGCCGCCAGGCACTGATGCGCGAACAGCTCGAGCGCCTGCTGGCCGCGCCCGATCTGTCCAAGGACGTCTACGAGGTGGTGTCGAAGAGCCTGCAGGCCGCGTGACCATCGGCGGGTCATGGATGGGGCTCCCATGCTGAAGGGGCTGGCCGACTTCTACCTCGCCATGCGCAATGCAAGGGCCTAGTCGATGGCCTTCATGCTCGCCCTGGCCCTGGCCTGGTTGCTATGGGAGACCCAGACCGAGCGCATCGACTATGGTGACAGCAGCGGGATCGTCGAGGACGTGGTCACCGCGCAGACGGCCAAGGGCATGGCCAACCCGGTGGTCACGCTGCGCCTGCCCAATGGCAAGCGTGCCAAGCTCATGCTTTCCAAGAACATCCCGCTACCCAAGAAGGGCGAACGCGTACCCCTGAGCTTCGAGGACTATGACGATGGCTCGACCCTGTACTGGTTCAATGAACAGCGCTGGCTGATCGAGGGTGGCAGGTAACGCCTTCGGCACGGGGCAGAAAGCCTGACCTAAACCTCCTCAGGCGACTACCGTTCGCCGTGGCAGGCGACGAATGAAGAATGTCTTGCCATCGTATTCTGTCTGCCTCAGCTGCCCCTCACGCAGTAGCCGCTCGACTACCGACCAATCATCACCATTCTTCGCCAGCAATGTCTTGACCGCCTGCGCCCGCATAGGGTGCACAGAGGTGATGCTCAGCAGATCCGCGGCAGAGTCGCCGGTCGCCCCAAAGGTGTCTCCTTCGTAGCCGGCCATGATCTCGAGATGTGACACCTTTTCTCTGACGATCTGATAGAAACGGGTCAATGCGACCTCGTCCGGTATTTGTACGTCGGGCTGAGCCGGCGGACGAATCGGCAACGACAGGTAATGACGGGCCTCGCCCATGCCGGGAAGGAAGTCGGCTAGTGATGTCGCCGCGGCATGATCATCGTTCAGCCCCTTCACCAACATGGTTTCACTCGCCAGTATTCCATCGAACTGCTGGGCAAAAACACGAATACCCTGCAGGATAGCCGCGTGATCGAGTGACGGGTGTGGTTGATTGACTCGACGCCAGAGGTCATCGTCGATGGCATCCACCTTGAGTGAAACCCAGTCGGCCATGGCCAATGTCTCGCGCACGTCTTCTCGCCATACCAAAGATGCATTGGAGATCACGGCAATGGGTATGCCCAGGTGTTTGAGGCCTCGAATGGATTCCGCCAAGTGCCGGTCCAGGGTGGGCTCGCCATCGGGTACGAAGGTCAAGTAATCCACGGCCTCTCCGCGTGCATCGACCTGCCGCAGGTGCTGCTCGACCGCCGTGACGATGGCCTTTGGTGTATAGAACGTTCGCTGTTCGATCTCTGTGTGCGCTGTCGGCCCTACTTGGCAATAGACGCACGAGTAGCTGCAGGACTTTGGAGGGATGTTGTTGATCCCCAGGCTGCGGCCCAAGCGTCGGGATGGAACGGGTCCAAAGGCAATCATGGCCAACCTCGTGTGTTGTGCGTGGTTTCCCATCTTTACCCATTCAAGGTGATTTGGCGATGACCATCACCCATCCGACGCGGCACCACATTCAGGACAGAAACGTCACCGCCCGCCCCGAGGCGGCATCCTGCCGGCTGTAGCTCACATGGTCGCGCAACGTGCCATCGGCACCGAACAGAAACACCTCGTCACCCGCGTTGTTGAGCGGCATGACGCCGGCCGGCAGCTCGAACACCCGGGTCTCCTGGGCGCGGATCACACCGTCGAGGGGGAAGGCATGGTTGCCGCGATCCTGTAGCCGCCAGCCCGTGACGTCGGCGTCCGTCGCGCCGAGGTTCTTCAGGCTCACCGTCTCGTGTCCCCGGTCGCTGCCCTCGGGATTGGGCAACAGCGCAGCGATGGCCACCTGCGCCGCCTGAGCCTGCAGCTCGTCGCTGATCTGCTCGACGTGCTCGATCTCCATCTGCGGCTTGCCGTCGTACAGGCTGAGCGCGCCAGTGACATAACCATAACTACGCCGTGGGTGCGACTCGTCGCTGCTGATGTAGCGGCTCTGCATGAGCTGGATGATCGCCTGGCCCTCGGTCGAATCCATATCTGGGATGAACAGGCTGAAGGGGCGGTCGTGGCCACCATAACTGATCAGCCCGTGGTCGCCACCCAGCCGACGTATGGCCTTGAATTCGGTGAACAGGGTCACCGTTTCTCCCTCGCCGGCCTTCGCCACGATTCGATCGTAGTCGAGACGGGTGTTGAGCAGGCTGGGGACGCGTGCCTTGCGTGCCCGATAGTCGTCGATGACCCGGGCGCGCAGGCGCCACCAAGTGCCCAGGGCCGCATAGTTGCGCATCTCACTGCCATTGACGCCGAGCTGATCCCACACACCGAGGTGGGCGCCCTGTGCCGCCTGCTCGGCGGCCACATAACGGCGGTGGTTTTGGCTGAACTGGGCATGGCCGTATTTCATGAAATAGGGGCTGAACCCCTCACGGATCATAGTCTCCTGGTAGTCGACGTCCTGCCGGTAGACGAAGGTCAACAAGCGACCATAGTTGCCGCGATATTTGCGCAGACACTCTGCCACGGGTTCGTTGCCGGGGAATTCGATGGTCACCGTCTCGGCGCCGTCGAAGAAGGCGGCCGCGCGCTGCTTGGCCGCCTTGCCCCAGGGGGTCACCGGTTTGCTACCCCCGGCATAGGATTCCTCCGTATCCAGGGCGAGAATGCGCAGGGACTCGTCCTCGGTCTGCTCCGGCAGATAGACACGGATGGTGTCGCCATCCACCACCCGGCTGAAACGTACGTCTATATGGGTACCGCTCAGTGTCGACATGGCCTTCTCCTTGGATGTCTCTCGTCTTGTGGGTCACCCGCCCGGTGGGATCGGTGGGCGGATCAATAAGCATAGTCGATGCACCCCTCAGGGCATTCATCAGGATCATGCCGGTGATCCTGGCGAACCCATGCAGCGTGTGCAGCAACAGGCCGGGGTCTGACTCGTGAAGCACCGCCGGTTGACCCCGTCGCGTAAAGACATAGAATTCTTCCCCCGGCATCGACCCGCGGGTCAGGTCTTGTCTCATCACCGAAAAGACTCCAATGGCGTTCTCGGCCCGGGGGTGACTACCATGAAAGACACCGTTCGCGGCAGCGCCGGCCGGGCATCACCCTCCGAGAAAAGGTCCGCCATGACACACTTCACCCTAGACCCCCAACTGCAGAAGGATTGCTTCACCCTCGGCACCCTGGGCGACAGCCTGCTGTTGCTGCTCAACAACGCGCTGGTACCTTGGTTCATCCTGGTGCCCCACACCGAGGCCATCGAGCTGTTCGAGATGGACCGCGACAGCCGCCTCGCGCTGCAGCGCGACACGGATGCGCTGGCCGCCTTCGTCAAACCGACCTTTGCCTGCGACAAGCTCAACGTGGCCAGCATCGGCAACCTGGTGAGCCAGCTGCACGTCCATGTGGTGGGCCGGCGGCGTGACGACTTCTGCTGGCCCGGTGTGGTGTGGGGACGGCCGGAACGGGAGGACTACACGGACGCGGCGGTGATGGAGATCGCCGCCGCCCTGCTGGCCCAGTTGGGGGACCGTTTCAGCCTGCTCGATCACTGAGCCGCGGGCGCCTCCGCCGTGAAATGCACGATGGCCCGGCCGCCGGTGGCCTGTCCCTGGGCGTCGCGCTCGATCAGGATCAGGGTGTGCTCGCCCGCCGTCAGCCCCTCGATCAGGTGCCGGCCATGTACCCCCTGGACCCGCGCCGCTGGCCGGCGGTCGAGTTGAATCTCCACATAGCGGCCCCGCTTGCCGCGCACCACCGCATATTCCACCACCAACGGCCCACCGGCCGGTACACGGCTGCCGGGCAGGGGCGCGTAGACCTCGATGAGCGGCGGTGGCAGGGGGGCGCCGGCACCGAAATCGGGCGCCTGGCCGTCGGAGCAGGCGGACAGGATCAACAACAGCAGGGCTGGCATGAGCAGTCGCATGCCCCTTATGATGACCGAAATCCATCGCCACCGCATCGACCATGAGCCCCAGTGATACCGCCAGCAAACCGCCCGTCCTGCTCGCCGTGTTCGAGCTGGGCGGCTATCCCAACTTTGCCCCCCTGTATGCCGAGGAGGGCTTCGCCGTGACCGCGGTGACCTCGGCGCGCAAGGCCATCTCGGCGATGAAGAAACTGCGTCCGGCGGTGGTGGTGGCCGAGTTCAACTACCAGTCCGACTTCCGTGACCGCACCAGCAGCCTGGAGTCCCTGCTCGCCGCCGCCCAGCACCACGCCGGCACCCGGGTGATCGCCTTCTACGAGGCGGAGAGCCAGCCCCAGCTGCAACGGCTGCAAGGCGATACCCCGCTGTTTGCCACCCTCAGTTATCCCATCGACGAGGCCGCCCTGCGCGCGGCCCTGCGTGACGCCCTGCGGCCGCAAGACAGCGGGGACCGATGACGGAGGAAAACCCGACCCGTCGTCTGGGGCTGGGCATGACCATCGCCATGTGGATCCTGGTGCTGGCCCTGCTGACCGTGTTCTTTCAACGCTGGGACGCCCGGCGCAACAACCCCAACATGGCGCCCCAGACCCAGCTGAGCACCGAGGGTGTGCGCGAGCTGGTGCTCAAGCGCAACCGCGCCGGGCACTACGTGGTCAGCGGCAGTATCGATGGCCAGCCGGTGGTGTTCATGCTCGACACCGGCGCCAGTGATATCGCCATCCCCGGCACGCTGGCCGACCGCCTGGGACTCGCGCGTGGTCCGGCGCAGATCTATCGCACCGCCAATGGCCCGGTGAAGGTCTACACCACCCGTCTGCGGCAGGTGGCCATCGGCGGTATCGCATTGCGCGACGTGCGCGCCTCCATCAATCCCGCCATGCACGACCAGGAGGTCCTGCTCGGCATGAGTTTTCTCAAACACCTCGAATTCACCCAACGTGGCGACACCCTGACCCTGCGCCAGTATCCCCACGCCAGGAATCTGCCGGACCAATAGAACCTCTCATTGTTGTCCCACAAACTTCATATCGTCATGCCGGACTCGTTCCGGTATCCAGCAAGCCGTTGAGCCAAAAGCAGGCGCTATTAGCCGACCCCTGGATTCCGGCCTACGCCGGAATGACGGATACATTGATAATGGGACAGCAGTGAAAACCTCTGATCAATCCCTTTCCCTCACCACGATCACCAACACCGACAACCGCTCAGCGACCGCAGCAGCGTTTGTATTTGTCGCCGCTGCCACAGGGGCAGGGGGCATTGCGGCCCGGCACCGCCTCGTGCGCCCCGTCGCAATAGACCCAGCGTCCCTGCTGGCGGTGGAAACGGCTGCATTCGTGCAACACCCCTGCGGCGGCGTCCTGCCGGTAGCGGGCGATGAACTCCACCATCCCCGTCTCGTCTCCGGCCTGGCCCGCCTCGCAGCGCACGACCCGTAGCCCCGTCCACTGCAAACCCGGCGTCTCACTGGGGGTGGCCGTCACCGGCCGGGTAGCGGGGTCCCAGGTGGCCAGCAGATAGGCGTCGTCGTGCAGGGCATAGGCGCAGTAGCGCGACCGCATGAGGGCCTCGGCGGTGGTGGCGGGGCGGCCCTCCAGCAGCGGGGCGCAGCAGTCGCCGAAGGTCCGGCCGCTGGCGCAGGGACAGGCCGCGCCGGGCGGCAGGGGATCGCGACTCATGCCGTTTCGGGGGTGAAATTCAGGGCCAGGGAGTTGATGCAGTAGCGCAGGCCGGTGGGGGGTGGCCCATCTTCGAAGACGTGCCCGAGGTGGGCGTCGCAATGGCTGCAACGCACCTCGACCCGGCGCATGCCGTGGCGGGTATCGGCCACCTCGCGCAGCGCCTGCGCCGAGACCGGCGCCCAGTAGCTGGGCCAGCCGCTGCCGGAGTCGTACTTCTGCCGGGCGTCGAAGAGGGGTTTCTGACAACACACGCAGCGGTAGAGGCCGGGGTCCTGGCGCGCGTAGTGCTCGCCGCTGAAGGGGGCTTCCGTGCCGCCCTCGCGGGCGATGCGGTATTGCTCGGGGGTCAGGCGCTGTTTCCAGTCGTCGTTCATGCTGGCCTCGCTGCGGTGACAGGGCGGGGCCGGATCACCCCGCGGGCAGACGGATCCAGAAGGTGGCGCCGCCGTCCGGGTTATTCTGCGCGCCAATCTGGCCCTCGTCGAGGCGCACCAGTTGCCGGCACATGGCCAGGCCGATACCACTGCTGCTCTCGTTGCCGGTGGGGGCGTTACTCAGCCGCGCATGCTTGACGAACAGGTGACCGAAGTCGTCCTCACGCAGGCCGGGGCCACTGTCGCAGATCTCCACACAGACCACGTCGCCCTCGACGCGGGTGCAGAGCACCGTACGGCTGCCGCGGGGGGAAAACTTGAGGGCGTTGCCGATCAGGTTGTCGAGCACCTGACAGAGGCGGAACTCGTTGGCCCGCACCGGCGGCAAGGTACTGGCAAACTCGTGTGAGAGGGCGATGCCCTTTCGTTCAGCATAGACCGCGTTGGCCTGCAGGGACTTTTCCGCCACCCGGTTGAGATCGAGCGGACGGCGCGGGGGTTCCTCGCCCAGACCGGCCAACTCCTGCTCGAGGAAGCCCGCGATCAACGACTGCATGTGGTCGCCGCTGCGCAGCAGCAGATCGAGCAGTTCGCCGCTCTCCGCGCTCAGCCGACCCTCGCCGCGCAGATCCTGTTGCAGACACTCGGCGATGTCCGTCATCACCATCAGGGGCTTTTTCAGGTCGTGGCTGGCGAAGCGCAGCACCTCCTCCTGCATGGCCGCCAGGCGGGCGACGCCGAGCTGTGCCTCGATGCGTGCCAGGGTGACGGGCAGACGCAAGGGCTTGGCCAGGTAGTCGTTGGCACCCAGACGCAGGGCCTCGATGAGCCGTTGCTCCTGGTCCTCGGCGGTGACCATGATCACCGGCAGGGCGAGCTGGGAGTGCTTTTCGCGAATCTGCTGCAACACCGCCATGCCGTCCATGCCGGGCATGCGGATGTCCAGCAGGACCAGATCGAACGCCTCGCCGGTGAGCCGGCCGAGGGCCTCCGCGCCGCTGTCCGCCGTGCTCACGTGGTAGCCGTGGCGGGTGAGCTGCAGCTCGAGCAGGTCGCGGTTGGCGGCGAGATCGTCCACCACCAACAGGCGCGGGCGGGGGACGCCGGAATGGGGCTGTTCGTTGTGCAAGATCGGTCCTGTGGGATTCCCTCGCCCACCTATCGGCAGGTGGGTCCGGTTCTTGACCGACCGATATCCTAGAGATCGAACAGCAACAGCATGAGGAGGAAGGTGGCGGCGGCGGTGAGTGCGGCGAGGACGATGGTCTTGAGGGCCGCCGATGGCGAGGTGTCGGAGCGGCGCAGGGGTTTCATCTTGGTCGCCCCATGCCCGTGGCCATCGAGCTGGATGGTGGGGTCTTCGATGTCCGGCAGCGGTTCGGCCTCCATGGGCGCCACGGCCGCTTCCTCCTTGGCGGCCGGCTCGGCCCTGGCCTGCGCCCGCTGGGCGACGGCCGGCTCGGCGGCACTGGCCTGCACCGCCGCGCGGGGCGCATCGTGCACCAGGGTGGGGCCCTTGGCCGGCGCGGACTGCTTGGCCTGTGCGGCCGATGGGCTAGCAGAGCGACCGCTGCGCTTGGCCTGCTTGCGCAACATCTCCACCTGCGAGGTGTTGATCATCCGCGTGGTGTCGTCCACCCCCTCGCTCGGTGCCTCCTCGCCACGGAACAGGATCTGGTAGTGGCCGATGGTCACCACGTCGCCATTGTGCAGGGTGTGGGTCTGCACCTTCTTGCCATTGACGTAGGTGCCGTTGGTGCTGCCGAGGTCTTCCACATAGGTGGAGTTGAAGACCGTGACGATCTTCGCGTGCCGCCCACTCACGGTCAGGTCGTCGATGACCAGATCGTTGTCGGTGGTGCGGCCGATGTTCAGCGTGCCCTGTTCGAGATCGATCTCGTCGACCTGGAAATTCTCTCGATTGACGATGATCTTAGCCATCCTGCCGCTCCTTGCCCCTTAGATTCGTTTACCTGCCGACTATAACCCCTGGCCTGTCTTGCGAAAACCCTCGCACAACAGGTGGGTTTGACCAATGTCATCGCCCGCCCCAGCGTATCCTGAAGGGCAGCGAGCCGGGGATGTCGGCGCAGGGGGGAAGCCTGGCCCTCGTGGACCTATCAGGACCCCGCACCGGTACCTGTCCGCTCGGACAACTCGTCGGCGTACGCACATCTCTGGCCGGGGGCAAATCCCAGGCATAAAAAAAGGCGCCACATGAGTGGCGCCTGTTGCCGGCATCCCTGCCTGGCCGGTCTACGACGTGCGACTACTCCTCGTCGAAATTGGTCGGGCAGCTGACGATGGAATGATTCATGACCAGGTCGCCGTTGAGCACCGTTGGCGCATTGCTGCCGGCGCGGGCGAAGGTGGCGTCATCATCGATGTCGATACAGCTACCGGCAAAACCGGTGACGATGGTGTTCCAGATCTTCGCACCGGTGCCGCGACGCAGCAGGATGCCCTGTTCACTTTTACCGTCGGTCGTGCCCTGGCTGATGATGGTCATGTTCGCCAGCGTGGGCATGGAAACGGGCATTGCCTGCGGGTTGGTTCCGTCATTATCGGCTTCGATGCCACGGTCGGCGGTATCGGTGTCCTGCTTGATGACGATGAACTGCGCGCCGCCGGTGTAACCCTGACCCCAGTCGAAGCTGTCGTCCTTGTTGGCCGTCAGCACCAGGTGAGACATGAAGTCGCTGGAACCGAAG
>JANTGX010000047.1 GCA_024762755.1 Gammaproteobacteria bacterium | reverse complement strand
ATCGCCCTGTCCAAGGGGCGCATCTTCAAGGAGACCCTGCCTCTGCTGGCGCACGCCGGCATCACGCCCACGGACGACCCGGAGACCAGCCGCAAACTGATCCTCGATACCAACCGTGCCGACGTGAAGTTGCTCGTCCTGCGCGCCACCGACGTGCCCACCTACGTGCAATACGGTGCCGCCGATCTGGGCGTGGCGGGCAAGGACGTGCTCATGGAGCACGGTGGTGAAGGCCTCTACGAACCCGTCGACCTGAACATCGCCCGCTGCCGGCTGATGACCGCCGGTCGCATCGGCGAGGCCGCGGCGGGTCATCGCCGCCTGCGCGTGGCGACCAAGTTCGTCAACAGCACGCGGCGCTTCTATGCCAGCCGCGGCGAGCAGGTCGAGATCATCAAGCTCTACGGCTCCATGGAGTTGGCCCCCCTGGTCGGCCTGGCCGACCGCATCGTCGACGTGGTGGATACCGGCAACACCCTCAAGGCCAACGGGCTGGCACCCCTGGAGCACATCGCCGACATCAGCTCACGGCTGATCGTCAACAAGGCCGCGATGAAGATGAAGCATGCCCGGGTCAAGGCCTTCATCGAGCACATCGCCGAGGCGGTGGCGCAGCGGGTGTGATGAAAAACATCCAACGCAAAGGCGCGAAGGCACAAAGGGCGCAAAGAAAATATTCGAATGGCCGTAGGCCGTAGGTTGGGGTGAGCAAAGCGAACCCCAACCATCAGCGTCAGCAGATTCCGGATCACGTTGGGGTTCACGGGCGTTCACCCCAACCTACAAACCAGGAGTTTCACGCATTGGGATAACTTACACGGAGATCGCGGAGCCACAGATCCACGGAGTTTGTGAAATACACCTCCTGAACCTCTGTGTCTCTGTGGCTCCGCGACCTCCGTGTTAATTTTCGGCATCAGCGCAATCTAGCGGAACTTAATAACCATGAACATCACACGCCTCGACACCACCGCCGACGACTTCTGGCCCCAGTTGGAAAAGCTGCTCGCCTGGGAGAGTGTCTCCGACGATGCCGTCAACGACACGGTCAAGGAGATCATCCAGGCCATCCGCGAACGCGGTGACCGCGCCCTGGTGGAATACACCAATCGCTTCGATCGCATGCAGGTCGCTTCCATGGCCGAGTTGCAGATCGCCACCGACCGTCTGCAGGCGGCCCTCGACGGCCTGCCTGCCCAACAACGCGAGGCCCTCGAGCTGGCCGCCGAACGGGTGCGTCGCTATCACCAGCGGCAGCGCCAGGAGAGCTGGAGCTACCGCGAGGCGGACGGCACCCTGCTCGGCCAGCAGGTGACGGCGCTGGACCGCGTCGGCCTGTACGTGCCCGGCGGCAAGGCGGCCTATCCCTCCTCGGTGCTGATGAATGCCATCCCCGCCAAGGTGGCCGGGGTCGAGGAGCTGATCATGGTGGTGCCGACGCCCGGCGGCGAGGTCAACGAACTGGTGCTGGCCGCCGCCGCCGTGTGTGAGGTGGACCGCGTGTTCGCCGTCGGCGGCGCGCAGGCCGTGGCGGCCCTGGCCTACGGTACCGAGACGGTGCCGCCGGTGGACAAGATCGTCGGCCCCGGCAACATCTTCGTCGCCACTGCCAAGCGCCACGTCTATGGCACCGTGGGCATCGACATGATCGCCGGGCCCTCGGAGATCCTGGTGGTGTGCGATGGCCAGACCGATCCCGACTGGATCGCCATGGACCTGTTCTCCCAGGCCGAGCACGACGAAGACGCCCAGTCCATCCTGGTCTCACCCGACGCCGATTTCATCGCCCGCGTCGCCGAGAGCATCGAACGCCTGCTGCCGGAGATGAACCGTGCCGAGATCATCCGCAAGTCGCTGGGCGATCGCGGTGCCCTGATCCAGGTGCGCGACCTGGACGAGGCCGTGGAGGTGGCCAACTTCATCGCCCCCGAGCACCTGGAGCTGTCGGTGGCGGACCCCGAGGCCCTGGTCCCCAGCATCCGTCACGCCGGCGCCATCTTCATGGGCCGCTACACCGCCGAGGCCCTGGGCGACTACTGTGCCGGCCCCAACCATGTGCTGCCGACATCGCGCACTGCCCGTTTCTCCTCGCCGCTGGGGGTGTACGACTTCCAGAAGCGCTCCAGCCTCATCTACTGTTCCGCCGACGGCGCCGCCGAACTGGGCAAGGTGGCCTCCACCCTGGCCCGCGGCGAGGGCCTCGAGGCCCATGCGCGTTCGGCGGAGTACCGTATCAAGTAGGCCGTTGTTTGCCACGGAGACACGGAGGACACGGAGAAGGGATTATCAATAATTAGATCTCAGTGTTCTCCGTGCCTCCGTGGCAAACGAATTTATGAGTAATGACAATTTGATGTCCGACAAGATCACCCACTGGATCCGCCCCGAGATCCGCGCCCTGTCCGCCTATCACGTACCGGACGCGGAGGGCCTCATCAAGCTGGACGCCATGGAAAATCCGTACACCTGGCCCGACGATATGGTCGAGGCCTGGCTGCAGCGCCTGCGCGGGGTGGCCCTGAACCGCTACCCCGATCCCGCCGCGCGCGCCCTCGGCCAGCGCCTGCGCGAGGCCATGGCCGTGCCCGCGGGGCAGGCGCTGATACTCGGCAACGGCTCCGACGAGTTGATCCAGATCATCGCTCAGGCGGTGGCCGCGCCGGACCGGGTGATTCTGGCCCCCGAGCCCGGCTTCGTCATGTATCGCATGATCGCCACCTTCTGCGGTATGGACTACGTCGGCGTACCGCTGGCCGCGGACTTCTCCCTCGACCGCGAGGCCATGCTGGCCGCCATCGAGCAACACCGGCCGGCGGTGATCTTCCTCGCCTACCCCAACAACCCCACCGGCAACCTGTTCGACTCCGAGGCCATGGCGGCGATCATCGCCGCCGCCCCGGGCCTGGTGGTAGTGGACGAGGCCTACCATGCCTTCGCCGACGCCTCCTTCATGCCGCGCCTGGGCGAATTCGACAACCTGGTGGTGATGCGCACCGTCTCCAAGATGGGTCTGGCCGGCCTGCGCCTGGGCCTGCTGGCCGGCCCCGAGGCTTGGCTGGGTGAATTCGACAAGGTGCGCCTGCCCTACAACATCAACGTGCTGACCCAGGTGAGCGCCGACTTCGCCCTCCAGCACCGCGACGTGCTGGAGGCACAGACGGCGCAGATCTGCCGTGACCGCGAGCACCTCTGGCAGGCCCTGGCGGCGCTGCCCGGGGTGACGCCCTTCCCCAGTCGGGCCAACTTCATCCTGTTCCGTGTCGCCGGCGACGCCGACGCCGTGTTCGCCGCGCTCAAGGCGCAGGGTGTGTTGATCAAGAATCTCAACCCCGCCGGCGGGCCGCTGGCCGGTTGTCTGCGCGTGACGGTCGGTCGGCCCGAGGAAAACGCCGCCTTCCTGCAGGCGCTTCAATCGGCCATCGCTTGACGGTATGCTCTACGTCCCAATGCAGGAGACCTTCCCCCATGGCTGACCGCAAGGCCACCGTAAGCCGCGACACCCTTGAGACGCAGATCCGCGTCAGCGTCGATCTCGACGGTACCGGCAGTGCACAGCTGGATACCGGCGTGCCCTTCTTCGACCACATGCTGGACCAAGTGGCGCGCCACGGGCTGATCGATCTGGAGATCGTGGCCAAGGGCGACCTGGCCATCGATGCCCACCACACGGTGGAAGATGTGGGCATCACCCTCGGCCAGGCCGTGGCCCAGGCGCTGGGCGACAAAAAAGGCATCCGTCGCTACGGCCACGCCTACGTGCCGCTGGACGAGGCCCTGTCGCGGGTGGTCATCGACTTCTCCGGCCGCCCCGGCCTGGAAGACCGCGTGAGTTTTCCCCGCGAGCGCGTCGGCGCCTTCGATCTGGAACTGGTGCACGAATTCTTCCAGGGCTTCGTCAACCACGCCCAGGTCACCCTGCACCTGGACTGCCTGCAGGGACGCAACGCCCACCACATCGCCGAGACCCTGTTCAAGGCCTTTGGCCGCGCCCTGCGCGTGGCCATGGAACGCGACCCGCGTCTGGGTGACATCCTCCCCTCCACCAAGGGCGCGTTGTAGCCATGAGTACCGTTGCAGTCATCGACTACGGCATGGGCAATCTGCACTCGGTGGCCAAGGCCCTGGAACACGTGTCCGGTGACCACCGGGTGCTGGTCACCTCGGATGCCGCCGAGATCAACGCGGCCGAACGCGTGGTGCTGCCCGGTGTCGGTGCCATGCGCGATTGCATGGCCGAGCTGAGGGCGCGCGGCCTGGATGCCGTGGTCCATCGGGTGGTGGCCGAGCGTCGTCCCCTGCTGGGTGTCTGTGTCGGCATGCAGGCCATGTTGCAGCACAGCGCAGAAAACGAAGGCGTGGAGTGCCTGGGCATCTTCGAGGGGACCGTCGAGCCCTTTCCGCAAGACCTCACGGACCCGGTGAGCGGCGCGCGCCTGAAGGTCCCCCACATGGGCTGGAATCAGGTGACCCAGACCATGCCCCATCCCATGTGGGAGAAGATCCCGCAGGACGCCCGGTTCTACTTCGTGCACAGCTACTACGCGCAACCGGCCTCGCCGGAGCCCATCGCCGCCTCCACCATCTACGGCTTCCCCTTCGCCTCGGCACTGGCCAAGGACGCCGTGTTCGCGGTGCAGTTCCATCCGGAGAAGAGCCAGCACGATGGGTTGCAGCTGTACGCCAACTTCGTGGCCTGGGATGGGCAGATTTGATCGGAAAAAGTTGCTACAGAGACACGGAGAGCACAGAGGATACGCGTTGTGGCTCGTCATTACGGACACGGCGTAGCGGAGATCCGGAATCCGGAACGCTCGCGCGAGGCCGGCTGGGTGCCCGCAATCGCGTCCTTTGGGCACCTGTGCCCTTTGGGTATGCGCCGGAATGACGAAATATATGAAACCCTTTTCTCCGTGCCGCTGTGGCGAAAGGTCCTTTGCAGAACATGACAATCGCATAACGAGGAATAGCGCATGCTCCTGATCCCCGCCATCGACCTCAAGGATGGCAAGTGTGTCCGCCTGAAGCAGGGCCGTATGGAAGACGACACGGTGTTCTCCGACGACCCGGTGGCCATGGCCGCCCGTTGGGTGGAGGCCGGCGCCCGTCGCCTGCACCTGGTGGACCTCAACGGCGCCTTCGAGGGCAAGCCCATGAATGCCGACGTGGTACACGAAATCGTCGAGGCATTCCCCGAGGTGCCGGTGCAGATCGGCGGCGGCATCCGCAGCGAGGAGACCGCGGCCACCTACCTGGATGCCGGTGTCGCCTACGTCATCATCGGCACCCGTGCGGTCAAGGCACCGCACTTCGTCTCCGACCTGTGCCTGAGCTTCCCCGGCCGCGTCATCGTCGGGCTGGACGCGAAGGACGGCAAGGTGGCCATCGACGGTTGGTCCAAGCTGTCGCATCACGACGTCATCGACCTGGCCAAACATTTCGAGCAGGACGGGGTCGAAGCCATCATCTACACCGATATCGCCCGCGACGGCATGATGAGCGGAGTCAATGTCGAGGCCACGGCGAAGCTGGCGCAGGCCATCCACATCCCGGTCATCGCCTCCGGTGGCATCACCAACCTGGATGACATCCGGGCCCTCGCCGAAGTGGCCGACGAAGGCATCATGGGCGCCATCACTGGCCGTGCCATCTACGAAGGCACCCTGGACTTCGCCGAGGCTCAGCGGCTGGCGGACGAACTGGCGGCGAAGGGCTGAATTCGATGTTCACCACAGAGGCACAGAGCACACTGAGAAGATAAATTCTTGTTCTTTCGCCATTCCGGTGCATACCCGAAGGGCACAAGTACCCTAAGGGCACAGGTACAGGTATCCAAGCGACCTGGCGCGGGCATCCTGGATTCCGGATCTCCGCTGCGCTACGTCCGGAATGACGGAGATATCGTCAACGGGACAGTAGTGGCGAAGCAACCCTATTTTCCGCTGTGTACTCTGTGCCTCTGTGCCTCTGTGCCTCTGTGCCTCTGTGCCTCTGTGGTGAAAGTTTTTTTACGTTAATTTGAGAGCAAACAATGGGCTTGGCAAAACGCATCATCCCCTGCCTGGACGTGGACAACGGCCGCGTGGTCAAGGGCGTGCAGTTCGTCGACATCCGCGACGCCGGCGATCCGGTGGAGATCGCCAAGCGATACGACGAGCAGGGCGCCGATGAGCTCACCTTCCTCGACATCACCGCCAGCTCGGACGACCGCGAGACCCTGGTGCACGTGGTGGAGGAAGTGGCCGGGCAGGTGTTCATTCCGCTCACCGTGGGCGGCGGCATCCGCACGGTGGAGGACATCCGTCGCCTGCTCAATGCCGGTGCCGACAAGGTGGCCATCAATACCGCCGCGGTGCACAACCCGGAGTTCGTCCACGAGGCAGCGGAGAAGTTTGGTTCGCAGTGCATCGTCGTCGCCATCGACGCCAAGCAGGTGAGTGATGACCCGCCGCGCTGGGAGATATTCACCCACGGCGGGCGCAAGCCCACCGGCATCGATGCCGTGGCGTGGGCAAAGAAGATGGTCGACCTGGGCGCCGGCGAAATCCTCCTCACCAGCATGGACCGTGACGGCACCAAGGCCGGTTTCGACCTGGCCCTGACCCGCGCCGTGAGCGACGCCGTGCGCGTGCCGGTGATCGCCTCCGGCGGTGTCGGCAAACTCGAACACCTGGCCGAGGGCGTCACCGAAGGAGGCGCCGACGCGGTGCTCGCCGCGAGCATCTTTCACTTCGGCGAACACACCATCGAGGAGGCCAAGCGGGCCATGGCCGAGCGTGGCGTGGAGGTGCGGCTGTGAGGATGTTGCGTAGCCCGGCATTTCAACGCGGAGGACGCAGAGGCGCAGAGGACGCGGAGAACAGAAATGTTGTCGCCAGTCGTCATTCCGACGTATGCCGGAATCCAACCGGTCCTGTGCGGGCAGCCTGGATTCCGGATCACCGCTGCGCTCCGTCCGAAATGACGGGTCCCCTTGAATTCCCTCTGCGTCTCCGCGTCTCTGCGGCCTCTGCGTTCATATCAGCGGGGTTGCCTTTCCCCTCCAGGCGAGGCATCCCGGCATGAGCGACTGGCTGGACGAGATCGAGTGGGACGAGCACGGCCTGGTGCCGGCCATTGCCCAGGATGCGGAGAGCGGCCGGGTGCTGATGTTCGCCTGGATGAACCGCGAGTCCCTGCGCCTCAGCGTCGAGGAGGGGCGGGCGGTATACTGGTCTCGCTCGCGCCAGAAGCTGTGGCGCAAGGGTGAAGAGTCCGGGCATGTACAGAAACTCCGCGAGTTGCGCCTGGACTGTGACGGCGACGTACTCCTGCTGCAGGTCGAACAGGTGGGTGGCATCGCCTGTCACACGGGTCGCGAGAGCTGTTTCTACCGGCGCCTCGAAGACGGCCGCTGGGTGAGCGTGGATGCGGTAGAGAAGAATCCAGACGAGATCTATTCATGAGCGATGTATTACAGGAACTTGCCAGTGTGCTGGAGGCGCGCAAGAGCGCAGACGCGGACAGCTCCTACGTGGCCGGCCTGTATGCCAAGGGCCTGGACGCGATCCTGAAGAAGATCGGTGAAGAGGCCACGGAGACGGTGATGGCGGCCAAGGATGGCGACGCCGGCAAGATCGTGTACGAGGTAGCCGATCTGTGGTTTCATTCGCTGGTTCTGCTGGCCCACCAGGGCCTTGGCCCACAGGCGGTGTTGGACGAACTGGACCGCCGCTTCGGGCTCTCCGGATTGCAAGAGAAGGCGAACAGGGGAAAATCATGAGTGACTGTCTGTTCTGTAAGATCGCCGCCGGCGAGCTGCCCGCGGACATCGTCTACGAGGACGAGCAGGTAGTGGCCTTTCGCGACCTCTATCCCAAGGCCGATGTCCACCTGCTCTTGATCCCGCGTGAACACATCCCCAGCCTCAACGAGCTGGATGCCTCACACGATGCGCTGATCGCGCACATGATGCGTCTGTTGCCCCGCCTGGCCCGCGAGCAGGGCTTGGCGGACGGTTTCCGGACCATCATCAATACCGGCCCGGGCGGCGGGCAGGAGATCTTCCACTTGCACATTCACCTGCTCGGTGGCGGCCGCCTGCCGGGTTTTGCCTGAAGCACACGACCCGCCGCCCTGAGGGCCGGGAAATCATTCGAGACAGTCATCGCAGTCCTTGGAGAACGTTATGGGTATCAGTATCTGGCAGTTGGTCATCATCCTCCTCATCGTCTTGCTGTTGTTCGGCGCCAAGCGTCTGCGCAACGTCGGCAGCGATCTCGGCTCCGCCATCAAGGGCTTCAAAGAGGCGGTGAACGAAGGCGAGAGCAAGCCCGATGAGCAGGCACGGCTGAAGCGTGAAGAGGCCGAGGTCCCCGAGGGCGAGACGACGCACAAGGAGAAGGACAAGGCCTGACCCGCCGCGCCCCCCACCTATGTTCGATATCGGTTTCTGGGAACTGGGCCTGATCGGCGTCGTGGCCCTGCTGGTCATCGGCCCCGAGCGGCTGCCGGCCGTGGCGCGCACCGTCGGCGTATGGGTGGGGCGTGGGCGACGTTTCGTCGCCTCGGTGCAGGCCGACATCCATCAGGAGATGGGCAAGGCCGACGAACTCAAGCGCCTGCTCGAAGAACAGTCCCGCATCCAGTCGGCCCACGAGATCATCGAGGAGACCGCCAACGAGGTGCGCGAAGGCCTCGCCGTGCCCGCCCGCCGGGCCACGCGGCCACCGGCGGACTACCTCCTCGGTGCCGTCGACGACGAAGCCGCCCCATCCACCACCCCCAAGGACGACAAACCGGCGCCCAAGCAGCCCCGCGACGACGTAAAGCATGACCCCACCGCGTGAGCAGCCGCCGGTCTCGGAGCAGCCCTTCGTCGCCCACCTGATCGAGCTGCGCGACCGCCTGTTGCGCGTCGTGCTGGTGGTGGTGGTGATCTTTCTCGGCCTGTTTCCCTTCGCCAACGATCTCTATCATTTCCTCGCCGAGCCCCTGCTGCGGCACATGCCCACGGGCACCAGCATGATCGCCACCGAGGTGGCCTCGCCCTTCCTCACGCCGTTCAAGCTGGCCCTGGTCACGGCCATCTTCGTCGCCGTGCCCTACATCCTCTATCAGGCCTGGGCCTTCATCGCCCCCGGCCTGTATCAGCGCGAGCGGCGCCTGGTGTTCCCCCTGCTGTTTTCCAGCACGCTCCTGTTCTACCTCGGCATGGCCTTCGCCTACTTCGTGGTGTTTCCCCTGGTGTTCGGCTTTCTCACCGGCACGGCCCCCGAAGGGGTGGCGGTGATGACGGACATCAGTCGCTATCTCGATTTCGTCCTGAAGATGTTCTTCGCCTTCGGGCTCGCCTTCGAGGTGCCCATCGCCACCATCCTGGTGGTATGGAGCGGCATGACCACGGCCGAGGCCCTGGCCGCCAAGCGCCCCTATATCATCGTCGGCGCCTTCGTCTTCGGCATGCTGCTGACGCCGCCGGACGTGATCTCGCAGACCCTGCTGGCCCTGCCCATGTGGTTGTTGTTCGAGGTGGGGCTGGTGTTCTCCCGCTGGTACACTCGCGGTCACGCTGAGGCGCCCGCCGACGAAGGCGAGAACAGCACCGGTGCCGCCGCCGTGGCCACCGCCGCTGGGACCGCCGCGACGGCCGGCGAGGCCGCGTCGGCGCCTGCTCCGCGACCGGCGGCGCCGGCAGACGACGACCAAGACAGCAGCAATGACGACGAATTCGAGGACGCCAACGATTCCGGCCACGGTGAATACGAACCGCTGAGCGAGGAGGAGATGGACGCCGAACTGGATCGCATCGAGGCCGAAGAGGCCGCGGCAGCCGAAGACGAGACGGCGGCCGGAGACGACACAGACGATCACCCAGAAACAGACGGCCCGCCGGGGCCAGAGGAGCGAAAGCAATGAGCAGAATGGTGGAATGCGTGGTTCTGAAGCGCCAGGCCGAGGGCCTGGAGACGGTGCCGCACCCCGGCGAGTTGGGGCAGCGGATCTATGAAAATGTCTCGAAGGAGGGTTGGCAGCAGTGGCTGCAGCGCCTGGCCATGATCATCAACGAGAATGGCCTGAGCACCGCCGACCCGGCCAGTGTGCAACTCATCGAACAGCACATGCGCGGCTTCTTTTTCGACGAGGGCGAGATGGGCGGCCTGCCCCAGGGCTTCCAGCCGCCAGGGGCGAAGAAGTAGCAAACCGAAGATGGTCGGGCGAGGTCGGGTCCAGGGAAGGCCCGCCGCTGGGCGCGTCCGACGCCCTCAGCCGCCCGGCGATTGCCGCTCGAGTGGTATGCGCGCAAGGCGCGGTTCACTCCGTCCCCCCAGATGCAGCACGGCAAAGTCCCGACTGGAGAGCATGCGCCGGATCTCGCGCACGTAGGCTTCACCGCGTTGGGAGTAACGCTGCAGGTGGCGGGCCAGGCGTAGGGGGTCCAGTGGCCGATGTGCTGCCCGCAGGCGGGCGCGTTCCTCACGCAGGTCGCCATAGGCGTGGCCGATGTTGAGGTTGTACAGATAGCTGCGCACCGAGGCCTGCAGATGGGGGAAGGCGCGCACCGAGTGGCTGGCGCCCTCGGCGCGATCCGTCGGCGCCAGGCCGCCGGTCTTGGCGTAGGTCCACTGGCCGAACAGGCTGTTGCCCTCGAGGGCGAAACGCGAGGTGCCCCAGCCCGACTCGATGGCGGCCTGTGCCAGCACCAGGGCACTGGGGATCTCGTCCAGTCGCCGCAGCAGGGCGGCGCGGTTTTCGGCCAGGCCCAGGTCGCCCTCGATGCGGTAGGCCGCGGCGGTCTTCTGTAACCATCTCTCCAGCCGCCCGCCGGGCACGGGCGGGACCTCCAGCAAGAGTTTGGCCAGCCGTCGCTGCTCACGCAGACGGCGGTTCTCGGCCAGCACGATGGGCAGCAGGGCGCGCAGGAAGAGATGCTTACGCGTGGTGCTGTCGGGAATGTGGGCGAAATCCGGCGGCAGGCGCTGCAGGGCGATGGGGGGGATCTCCTCGGCGGGTGGCCAGCC
>JANTGX010000046.1 GCA_024762755.1 Gammaproteobacteria bacterium | reverse complement strand
GAATTCGGCCAGCGGGGCGAAGGTGTCGTAGCCCTTGGCCACGGCCCAGGGCAGGCCGAGTCGGCGGGCGGTGTTCTGCAGGTCGCGCGCGGTGACGTCGATGCCGACGGCGTAGCCGGCGACGTGTTCAAGGGCCGACTGGCGCGGGATGTATCTGCCGCCACGCGCGAGGACGAGCACCAGCTCGACCTCGTGGTGCACGTCCTGGCTGGCCCGCGGCAGGATCACCGAGTCGCCGTCGTGCACCACGCTGGACTCGGGTTTGAGGAATACCACCGGCTGCTCGGCCAGGGGGGCGTTCAGCTCGCGGGCGTGGGCGGCGTAGTTCTGTCCGATGCAGAAGAGGGTGTGCAGGGGGATGGGGTCTTCGCCGCGAAGGTATGCCTTGGCCATGCGGACAGTATTCTGCCGCGGGCCCGGGGCGTCAACTATGGCCCTACTATGGCCCTGCTCAGGCCCCGACCAGCGACCGCGCCAGGCCGCCGGACCACTCGACGGCCTCGAGGTAGGCCTCGCTGAGGGTGCCCACTTCCAGCTGGGCCGCGTCTACCGTCTCCCAATCGCCGGCCTCGTAGGCCAATACCAGGTGCAGCAGCCGCCCGGCGGTCCCGGTGTGGTCGATGAGGGCCTGGTTGATCTCCTCGGCCAGGGGCAGCTCGGCGAGGACCGTCTCCAGTGGCTGGTCGGTGAGGGCGTCGAGGGTGGAGAACAGGCCGATGGTGAAGGCGTTGCCGGGGGCGACGCCCATCTCCGTGGCCAGCAGCTCGCACAGGCGGGCGCGGATCAGCGAGGTGAGCATGAGTTCGTGGGGTTTGTCGTCCACCTGGGAGAGGGCGAGGATGGTGAGCCAGGTCTTGATGCGTTGCAGGCCGATGAGGGTGGCGGCGTGCTGGATGGAGTCCACCTTGCGGCGCAGGCCGAAGGCGGCGGAGTTGATGTAACGCAGGATTCGATAGGCGAAGCTGACGTCCCGGGCGATGAGGTCGGCCAGTTGCTCGAACTCCAGATCGGGATCCTGCAGGCGGGCCAGCATCTGCAGGATGACGCTGCGGCAGGCGGGTGTGTGCCCGCCCTGAACCAGGTCGGGCTTGCAGAAGAAGTAGCCCTGGAAATACGTGAAGCCCAGTTGGAGGCAGTGCTGGAACTGTTCGCGCGTCTCCACCTTCTCCGCCAGCAGGGGACGCTGAAAGGGCGCCAGTTGGCGTACCCGGCGGGCGATCTCGGCCGGCGCCAGGTCGAGTACGTCCAGCTTGATGAGGTCGGCCAGGGCCAGCAGCGGCCGCTGGGCCTCGCTGTATTCGAAGTCGTCCAGGGCGATGGTGTGCCCGGCGGCCTTGAGCCGGCTCAGTGCCTCTACCACGGCGGCCGTCGGCGCCACGTCCTCCAGCACCTCGAGCACGATCTGTCCGGGGGTGAAGGCGCTGGGCAGCCCGTCGAGGATGAAGCGTTCGGTGAGGTTGACGAAGGCCAGGCGGTCACCCACCAGGTGCGGCAGGCCGATCTCCATCAGGGCGTTGACCAGCAGCTGTGAGGTGGCCAGCTCGCCGTCGGTGACGTTCGCCTGCTGGGTGTCGCCGGCACGGTACAGCAGTTCGTAGCCGTGCACGCTCATGTCGCGGTTGTAGATGGGTTGTCTGGCGATGTAGACCGATGTCGGCATGTGCCCTCCTGGCACCTCGGGATACTGGAGTATCGGCGGCGGGGGAGGGGGCTTTAGCCAGTCGTTGATAAAGGCTTCCTGCCTTTTGCGGCAGACGAAAAGCAAAATGCGATTTTGCCAGGCTGTCGAAAAATGGCGTTTTTCAACAGCCTGTTGGCCGTATTCGGCCGGGCCCAGCCCGGCGCACCCATGGCGGATCGTCAGCGGGCGATCTGGTCCATCAGGGTCGGCAGCCAGAGGGCGATCTGCGGGAACAGTGCCACCCCCACCAGGGCGGCGATCTGGATGGCGACGAAGGGCAGGATGCCACGGTAGATCTGCTCCATGCGCACCCCGGGGGGCGCGGCGGCCTTGAGGTAGAAGAGGGAGAAGCCGAAGGGCGGGGTGAGGAAGGAGGTCTGCAGATTCAGTGCGATGAGCACGGCGAACCACAGGGGGTCGATACCCAGGTGGATGGCGATGGGGGCGAGGATGGGCACCACGATGAAGCTGATCTCGATGAAGTCGAGAAAGAAGCCGAGGATGAAGATGATGAGCATGCTCAGCAGCAGGAAGCCCCACTCGCCGCCGGGCAGGTCGGTCATCACGCGGTGCACCAGGTCGTCGCCACCCAGGCCACGGAACACCAAGCCGAAGGCGGTGGCGCCGATGAGGATGAGGAACACCATGCTGGTCATACGGGTCGTGCTGCGCATGGCCTGGCGCAGGTTGGCCAGGTTCAGGCGACGGTGGGCGGCGGCCAGCAGCATGGCGCCGAGTGCGCCCACGGCGGCCGATTCGGTGGGCGAGGCGATGCCGAAGAAGATGGAACCGAGCACGGCGAAGACCAGGGCCAGCGGGGGGATCAGGCTCTTGATCACCCGCGGCAGGAGGCTTCCGTCCCTGTCGTCGACGCTCAGGGCCGGGGCCTGGCTGGGACGCCATTTGGCCAGCAGCAGGATGTAGAGCATGAAGATGCCGATGAGCAGCAGCCCCGGCGTCACCGCGGCCATGAACAGCTTGCCCACGGGTACGCCGACGATGTCGCCGAGCAGGATGAGCACGATGCTCGGCGGCACGATCTGCCCCAGGGTGCCCGAGGCGGCGATGGTGCCGGTGGCCAGCTCGGCCTTGTAGCCGTGTTTGAGCATCACCGGCAGGGCGATCACCGCCATGGTCACCACCGTCGCTCCCACCACGCCGGTGGTGGCGGCGAGCAGGGCGCCGACGATGACGATGGACACGCCCATGCCGCCGCGCAGGCGACCGAACAGGCGGCCCATGGTCTCCAGCAGTTCCTCGGCCAGGCCGGACTTCTCCAGGATCACGCCCATGAAGACGAACAGGGGCACCGCGAGCAGGGTGAAGTTGGTCATGATGCCCCAGATCCGCAGGGGCAGCAGGGCGAAGAAGTCCAGGCCGAGGTGCAGGCCGCCGAACAGCATGGCGGTGGCGCCGAGGGTGAAGGCCACGGGATAGCCCAGCATGAGCAGGGCGATGGCGGCCGCCAGCATGACGATGGCCCAGATCGCCATCAGGCGTCCCGCTCGCTCAGCACGAGCAGGCTGCGCAACATGCTGGCGATGCCTTGCAGCTGCAGCAGGCCGAAGCCCAGGGGGATGGCGGCCTTGAGCAACCAGCGGGCGGGCAGGCCGCCGGGATCGGGTGAGCCCTCGCCCAGGCCATAGGCGCGGGTGACGAAGGGCAGGGAGGTGACGATGACCAGCAGGCAGAAGGGGGTGAGCAGGAACAGCCCGCCGAGCAGGTCCACCCAGGCCCGGCGGCGCGGGTTCATCCAGTGACTGTGGTAGACGATGTCTACCCGGACGTGGGCGTCGTGCTTGAGGGTGTAGGCGCCGCCGAGGAGGAAGAGCAGGCCGAACAGGTGCCACTCCAGTTCCTGCAGGGCCACCGAGCCCTGTTGCCAGAGGTAGCGCATGGCCACGTCGTAGGCGATCAGCAGCACCATCGCCAGCACCAGCCAGGAGACGGCGCGGCCGCTCCACTCGCTGATGAATTCGATGGCGCCGATGAGGCGCTTGAGGCGGCGATGAAGGGGGCTCTGCACGTATGGCGACCGACGGCTGAAAAGTCGCGGCATCATAGCCCAACCGGGCTGTTTCATGAAGGCGGGGCGGCCGCCGTCAGCGCATCTGCAGGGCGATGCGTGCCTGGGCCACCAGTTGCTGGAAGTTGCGCTGCGCAGTGGCGTCGATGGGCGCGCGGCTCAGTGCGCGGTCGGCATAGAACAGGCCCACCGGGCGGCTGCGTCCGTGCAGGGCGCCAAGGATGAAGCCGGGGGCGCCGCTGGCGGCCAGGAAGCCGGCGGGGAGGCGCGCCTCGTCGCCCGCCGCGAGTTCGGTCAGGCACAGTTCCCCGCCATCCATGAGTACCTGGGAGAACAGATCACCCGAGGTGTCGACGGGGAAGTCGCAGGCCTGCATCAAGGCCTCGGCCCCCTCGCCGCTGGCCAGGCGCCCGGCGAAGCTGCGGTGATCGGGGCGCAGCAGGAGCAGCAGGGCGCGGTCGAAGCCGGCGCCGCGGCAGAGGCCTTCGAGGACGCGGCCGAGGAGGGCATTGATGCTGGTCTTCTGCGCCATCAGCGCGCTCAGTTCGTAGAGGGTGTCGAGCAGGGCGATGGGGTCGCCGGGGCTGGCGGTGGTGGGGGTCTGCGGCGGGGCGAGCTCCTGGCGGACGTAGAAGGAGAAGCGGCCGGCCAGTTTGTCCAGTGCCTCGTCGCCACCGGCGCGCAGCCGTGGCAGCAGGTGGCGGCGGTCGAGGCCGTAGGTCTGCGCCAGGTCGCAGCACTGACGGAAGGCCTGCTCGAGGGCCTCGTCCACCTGCTCGCGGGGGATGCCGGCACTGCGCGAGATGTCGTACAGCAGCCGGCTCAGATCCTGTTCGCCCCGTGGCCGCTCGGCGTACAGCAGCTCCATCACCTGGCCGGCGAGGCTGGCGAGCAGGCCGGTGAGCTCGGTCTGATCGCGCGGTGCGCGTTCACTGGGGCGGTGCTCGGCGAGGGTCTGCACCACGCTCTGGGGAAATGCCCAGTCCTTCGCCACGGCCTGACCCAGAGCGTGCAGGCTGGTGCCGAGGATGCGCTGTTCGGCGTGGGCGCGCGGCAGGTTCTCGGCCTTCTGCAGGTCGTCGATCTGGCGGTATTCCGCTGCCAGGGTATGCGCGGCGACCATCTCGCCGAGGTTGTGCAGCAGGCCGCAGATGTAGCTCTGCTCGATGTCGCGGAGTTCGCAGCGGGCGGCGATGCCCCGCACGAAGCCGGCGGAGAGATAGGCGTTCACCAGCAGGCCGGTCATGTCTGCGTCGGTCTGTTGTTGCAGGCCGTCGATGAGCTTGAGCGTGAGCACGGCGTTGCGTACCGTCTCGAAGCCCAGCACCACCACGGCGCGGGAGAGATTGGCGATCTTGCCCGTGCCACGGTTGTAGGTGGGCGAGTTGGCCAGGCGCAGCAGCTTGGTGGTGAGGCTGGCGTCCTTGAGGATCTCCACCGCCAGGGCCATGGCGTCGGCGTCCGGGTCGGCACCGATCTGCTGCACGCGATTGACGCTGGCACTGAAGATGGGCAGGTCGCCCGCCTCCTCCAGGCGCTGGCGCACCCGCTGCAGGGTCTGTTGGCGCAGGATATCCGACATGTCTTCCTTAGCCGCCGGCGCGGGGGCAAACTTTAGGCCGCATGCCCTCGGTCTAAAGTAAGCCCCGGCGCGGGACGATGTGCAGGGTGAGTCCCCGGGCATGTCCATGCCACCCCCCTACGACGGAGCCAAGATCATATGAAGAAGTTGTTTGCCGCCACGGCCATCGCCCTGGCCGTGAGTGCCGCCCATGCCACCCCCGTGTATCACCCGCCGGGCGCCAATCTGACCTACGGTGCGGTGAGCAACCCGCAGAGCCTCATGTCCGACATCACCAACCCGGCCGCCAGCGCGGCGCAATTGGCGCGCGATGGCGGGCATGTGCAGTTCGGCCTGCTGAGCACCATCGGCATCGGTGTCGAGTATGGCCAGGTGGACAACATCTTCGATGTGGTGGACGAGAAGGCGAAGGCCTATTCCGACGGTCTGGCGGTGACCATACCGACTCTGACGGTACTGGATGCGGATCCGACCAATGACGATCTGACCGCCGACGTCAATGCCATCCAAAATGCCGTCCAGGTGCCGGTGGACGATATCAACAATGTGCTCGCCGTGGTGGCCCGCGACGGCTACGGCAAGGTCTTCGGCTCGGCGGCGCTGCCCCTGATGCCCATCGTGGTGGGCAGCGACCTGTTCGGCGGCGCTCTAGTGCTGGACGCCAACGTCTCCGTCACCACCAAGGCCAACGAGATCCACGACAACATCGACCTCGACCTCGATCCCAACAATATCCAGACCCAGTTGCTGAACAATCAGCAGGTACTGAACCTGGGCGAGGTGAGCCTCGATCTCAACACCCAAACCCTCACGGTGGACAACGACACCCTGCTGCAGACCCGCGCCGCCGGCGTCGGCGAGCTGGCCCTCGGCTTCAGCCGGCGGATGTTCGAGCACGAGGCCGGCAGCCTGTTCGCCGGGGTGCGCGCCAAGTACTACAAGGTGGGTATGACGCAGACGGCGACCCGCCTGGCCAGCCTGACCGATTCGGAGCAGCTGCTGAGAGACATTCAGGACGCCACCTTCCATTATGAAAGCGGCTTCGGTCTCGACCTGGGTGCCCTGTGGGTGGCCGAGCACTACCGCCTCGGCGCCACCGTGAACAACGTCAATGCACCGCAGTTCACCTTCCCCGGGCTGGATACCAGCGGTTATACCAATCCCCAGATCAAGGCGGCGCTAGCGCGTGACTACGTCTACAAGATGGACGCCCAGCTCAGCCTGGAGGGCGCCGTGTACACCGCCAACCAGCGTTGGGTGATCAGTGGCGCCTACGATACGGTGGCCGTGGCCGACCCCTTCGGCGACGACTACCAGTGGGCCACCCTGAGCGCCGCCTACGCCACGGAGAGCTGGTGGATTCCCGGTGCCCGTGTCGGCTATCGCGCCAACCTGGCGGGAGAGAAGGTGAGCTATGTGACCGCCGGTGCGACCCTGTTCCGGGTGCTCAACCTGGACCTGGCCATGGCCCTGGATTCCGTGACCATCGACAACACCACGGTGCCGCGCGGTGCCATGGTCAATCTGGGGCTGGACGTGAGTTTCTGAACCCGGCCCTGCCGCGTGCCAACGAGGCCCCGCAATGCGGGGCCTTTTTCGTTGCTGCGGCGTCGAGGTCGGGGACGCGGTTCAGAACTGGAAGGCGATCTGCGCGTGGGCGCCGTCGAGCTGTTGGGTGTGGTAGGCGGCCAGGTCGATCAACAGCGGGCCCATGCTCAGGCCGAGACCGAGGGAGGGGCCGCCGGCCTGCTTGCCGCGCAGGTTCTGCTGCCAGCCCGTGCGCAGCGTGAGCCAGTGCCAGACGCGCTGCTCCAGGCCGAGGGCGATGCTCTGCTGCGGGTCGTCGGCGCCGATGGGGTCGTATTGCAGCAGATCGACGTCCATCTCGACCACGGTGCGCCGGCTCTGGTAGGCGAAGCCCGCGCGCGCCTGTGGCGTCAGTTCGAAGCGCTCGCCGCTATCGCCGTAGTCGACCTTGGCATTGGCCAGGTTGCGTACCATCAGACCCAGCTTCCACACCCCCATGGACTTGAGGATGCCCAGGTCGGCGTTGAAGTTGCCGGTGGAGCGGTAGTCGTTGTGGCGCAGGCCGGCGCGGGCCACGTCCACCGTTTCGTCGTAGCCATACCCCTGCAGGAACTGGAACTTGAAGTTGAAGCCCACGGCCAGTCCCTGGCGCCAGCCGTGCCCGCTGAAGGTGGTGGCGGTGCTGACGCCGTTCTCCAGCACGCGGATGCCACGGTGGCGGAGACCGGAGCGGTATTGCGGGTTGGCGGGGTCCGTGAGGTCGTCGCCGCCGATGCGCGCCTCGCTGGTGGCCCAGTCGTAGAGGTGGATGAAGGCGGCGCCGCTGAGCAGGCGGCTGGGGATGGCGAGGAGCACGGCGGTATTGCCGCCCGCGCGGTAACGGGCATCGCGCAGGTCGTCGATGCGCGCCTGGACGGCGGCGGCATTGGCCGTGGTGGGGCTGGCGGCGAGGTCATCCATGGCGCTCTGCAGGTCGTCGAGATGGTCTTTCAGCGAGTCCGGGTCACCCCGCTGGCGGCCAAGGGTGGGGCTGATGAGGAACCAGTCGTGCTCTTCGCCGGCGGTGGCCAGCAAGGCCGGGTTGTTGAAGCTGGCGTACTGGCTGCCGCTGGCGACGCCCACCCCGCCCATGCCGGCGGCGCGCACATCGAAGATGCCCCACGGCTGTGCCGCCGCGGTGGTGCTGGCGAACAGCAGGCCGGCGGCGATGGCGCCCTGCAGGGCGGGTCTCATGCCTGGCCCTCTAGCCACAGCAGGTCGAGCACCGCGTCTAGGCCACGGTGATGCAGCACGGCGTCGGCCTGGGTACGCACCGCGGGCTTGGCGTGATAGGCGATGCCCAGCCCGGCGGCGTGCAACATCTTGAGGTCGTTGGCGCCATCGCCCATGGCCACCGCCTGGGCCGGGTGTATGCCCAGTTCGAGACACAGGCTGTCGAGATAGGCCGCCTTGGCCTCGGCGCCGACGATGGCCCCCTCCACGCGCCCGGTGAGGCGGCCGTCGCGTTCCTCGAGGACGTTGGCCAGGGTGTAGTCGAGGCCCAGGCGGCGCTGCAGGCGATCGGTGAAGAAGGTGAAGCCACCGGAGACCAGGGCGGTCTTGATGCCACGTGCCTTGAGCCCGGCGACGAGGGTCTCGGCGCCGGGATTCAGGCGCAGGCGTTCGTCGTAGACCCGCTGCAGGGCGCTCACCTCCAGTCCCTCGAGCAGGGCCACGCGCTGGCGGAGTGAGGTCTCGAAGTCGATCTCGCCGCGCATGGCGGCCTCGGTGATGGCCGCCACGCGGGGTTTGATGCCGAGGAAGTCGGCGATCTCGTCGACGCATTCGATGCCGATCAGGGTGGAGTCCATGTCGCTCATCAGCAGACCGACCTGCAGGGGATCGAAGTCCTCGGGCAGGGGATTGATGTCGAGTTGCAGGTCGGCGCGCAGGGCCTCCAGCGCGGTGGGCGCGAGGGGCGTCTTGTGCCGCACGCGGAAGTGATTCTCGTGCTGTCGCAGGTCGCCGGGCAGGCGGGCGGCGAGGTGGTCGCGCTGAGCGCTGCTCAGCGCCGCGCTATGGATGATGGTCGTGGGCATGCGTTGCGACTCTCGGCTTGCGGCTTCGCGGCATTCTACCGGCCGCATGGGTTCAGCGCACCTCGCTCAACAGGCGCTGGATCATGTCCTGGGCCTGGGACAGGTAGCCACCGCCGAAGAGATTGAAGTGGTTGAGTACATGGTAGAGGTTGTAAAGCGTCTTGCGCACCGCGTAGCCGGGGTCGCGCGGCCAGGCCTCGTCATAGGCGGCATAGAAGGCGGCGGGGAAGCCGCCGAAGAGCTCCGTCATGGCCAGGTCGGCCTCGCGGTCGCCGTAGTAGACGGCGGGATCGAAGATCACCGGCCGGCCGTCGTGGTCATAGGCGGCGTTGCCCGACCAGAGGTCCCCGTGCAGCAGACTGGGAAGGGGCCGGTAGTCGGTGAAGAAGGCGGGCAGGGCCTCGAGCAGGGCCTCGCCACCGCGCAGATGGCCGCCACGGCCGGCGGCCAGGCGCAGCTGGTGGCCGAGGCGTTGGCTGCGCCAGAACTCGACCCAGTCGTCGCTGGGGGTGTTGGGCTGTGGAGTGAGGCCGATGGTGTTGTCGCGCGACCAGCCGAAGTGCGGGCCGCAGTGGCGGTGCATCTGCGCCAGTTCCTGCCCCAGCCGTTGGCCCGAACCGGCGCCGTGCAGGGGGAGGTATTCGAGCACCAGATAGGCGCGGTCGCCCTCTGTCCCCCAGCAGAGGGGGGCGGGGGCGCGGATGCCCTGGCTGGCGACGATGGCCTGCAGGCCGTCGGCCTCTGCCTCGAACATGGCCAGGCGGTCGGCCCGATTGAGTTTGACGAAATAGTCCCGCCGGCCGTCGCTGAGGTGATAGGCCTGGTTGATGCAGCCACCACCGATGGGCTTGGCGGTGCGGTTGTGAAAGGCGTGGCCGGTGACCGCGCCGATGTGCCTGTCGATGGCCGTCCAGTCCGTCATCGACGCCTCCTCTATTTTGCCCCGCGGGCGGTTTTCGCCGGCCTCGCTTAGGCTTCAAAGTTAACACTGATTCTAGCTTCTGCGCAGTAAGCGCATGCCCTGTAACACCTCTGTCACATTATCCACAGAAGCTGTGGATAACTTTGTGTATAAAGTGGGGTTAAGCGCCTCGAGGGCGCGCCGCTGCTGGCTTTCTGACGGATTGGTCAAAAAATGACCGCGTTGTTTAGTCTTTAAAAAACAGTGTGTTACGAAATGTGCCGCGCAGGGCTTGACAATTTGTTGACAACAAGAGGGTGCGGAAGAGGACGACAGGACGGATTGTGCATAACACGGTTGACAGAGACAAAAAAGGCCGGCATTTGCCGGCCTTTTCACATCGCAATGTCGCTTGAGCCTATTTGGCGAGGCTCAGAACGAAGTCGACCAGTTTCTCGATGTTGGCGTCGGAGACGCGGGGGGAGTAAGGAGGCATGGGGGCCGGACCCCAGACGCCCTTGCCGCCCTTGTGAACCTTGGCGATCAGGCGATCACGGGCACCGGCGTCGCCCTTGTATTTGGCGGCCACGTCCTTCCAGGCCGGACCGACGATCTTTTTCTCAACGCTGTGGCAGGCCAGGCAACCGCTCTTCTTGGCCAGGGCCAGGTCGGCAGACGCCTGACCGGAAACGAACAGTGCAGCAGCAGCGGCAGGCACAATCAACCATTTTGTATTCATTGGATTCCCCTTAACTATTGTCATTACTATCAGGACGGATACTCGGCAGGCGCGATGAGTCGGCCTCCCCCTCCCCGATGTTTCGTGTGAAGGAACATCGATCGATGCTCGGCATTCGTTTGTGCCGGTCACCATCTCCTCGTCTCGGCTCTCCGCAGGCAACAAATGCCACCCACACGTCGAACCAAGTGGCGTTTTATGCCACCTCGCTCATGGGGGTGTCAAGTTCAGCGTGGATTCAGTTTGCCTGTGCAGGCGTTCCTACCACTTGAAGATGACCCAGGAGGGGATGAGAAAGTCCGGCGCCAGTTCGTTGCTGCGGGTCTCCAACTCACCGTCGCCATCGGCATCGACGAGGTAGTAGGGGGCACCCTTCTTGGGGGTGATGCGGATCATGTACAGCTTGCCGTTGATCCGGTATTCCTCGATGGTCGTGTCGGGTGTGGCGTGGATGCTGATGGGCGGCTCGGCGTCGTCCGC
>JANTGX010000045.1 GCA_024762755.1 Gammaproteobacteria bacterium | reverse complement strand
CGAGATCACCGCGCCGATGGTCGCGGATCAGCGCGGCGGGGATGCGAGTGGCGAAGGCCGTGGGCAGGGCGTCATCGGCCGCCGGCAGGCGCAGGCGGAGCTCGATCTGTCCGGCCAGTTCGTAACCCAGGTAGAGAAACCAGCCACCGCGGAAGGGCAGCGTGGCGTCTTCCGCCGGGCCACTGGACGCATCACGCCAGGCGGCGTCGAGGCGGGTGAGGAAGTCGGCATCTTCGCCGGCCAAGAGGGTCTCGCCGGGCAGGGCGAAGAGGATGTCGTAGCGGGCATCGCCACCGCGGGCGACGCTCTCGAGGAGGTAGGGGTAACGCTGCGGCCAACGTTCGTGCAGCGTGAGCAGATCGAGTCCGTCGTCGGCGAGGCGTTGGTGCGGCATGGAGAGAGAGAATGGAGGAACGGCGCCGTGTGCCGGGGCGTCACCGCCCCGGGCACGGCCAGATCAATCGGGCTTGCGGAATATCAGCGTGGCGTTGGTGCCGCCAAAGCCGAAGGAGTTGGACATGGCCACCTCGATCTTGCGTTCTTCCGCCGTGTGCGGCACGTAGTGGAGGTCGCACTCGGGATCCGGGTTGTCCAGGTTGATGGTCGGCGGCGCCACCTGGTCGCGGATGGCCAAAGTCGTGAACACCGCCTCGATGCCTCCGGCGGCGCCCAGCAGGTGCCCGGTCATGGACTTGGTGGAGCTCATCGCCAGCTTGTAGGCGTGCTCGCCAAAGGCGGTCTTCGCGGCATGGGTCTCGCCGATGTCACCGGCCGGCGTGGAGGTGCCGTGGGCGTTGATGTAGTCCACCGCTTGCGGATCGATGCCGGCGTTCTTCATCGCCACCGTCATGCAACGTGCCGCGCCCTCGCCACCCGGCGCGGGGGCGGTCATGTGATGGGCGTCACCGCTCATGCCAAAGCCGATGAGTTCGGCGTAGATCTTGGCGCCGCGGGCCTTGGCCTGCTCGAATTCCTCCAATACCACGACCCCGGCGCCGTCGCTGAGCACGAAGCCGTCACGATGGCGGTCCCACGGCCGGCTGGCGGCCTGGGGATCGTCGTTGCGCAGCGACAGCGCGCGTGCGGCGGCAAAGCCACCCAGCCCGGTGGGACAGGTGGCCATCTCGGCGCCACCGGCGACCATCACATCGGCATCGCCGTACTCGATCAGCCGCGCGGCATCGCCGATGGAATGGGTCGCCGTGGCGCAGGCCGTGGTCATGGCGTAGTTGGGACCCTTCATGCCATAGATGATGGAGAGATTGCCGGCGATCATGTTGATGATGTTGCTGGGCACGAAGAAGGGCGAGATCTTGCGCGGGCCGCCCTTGAGATAGGCCGCGTAACCCTGCTCGATGCCACCCAGGCCACCGATACCGGAACCGATGGCGACGCCGATGCGTTCGGCGTTCTCCTCCGTGATCTCCAGTCCGGCGTCCTGCACGGCCTGCATGCCGGCGGCGACGCCATAGTGGATGAAGGGCGCCATCTTGCGTGCATCCTTGGGCTTCAGGTAGTCGTCTACCTCAAAGCCCTGCACCGAGCCGCCGAAGCGCACCGGGAAATCGCTGACATCGAAGTGGGTGATGGGGGTGATGCCGCTCTTGCCGGCCAGGATGTTGGCCCAGGCCTCGTCCACGCGGCTCCCCACGGGGGAGACGATGCCGAGCCCAGTGATAACGACGCGTCGTTTCGTCACGGAGATAACCTCTGTTGGCTGCTCGAAGGCCCCCGCCCCGGTCGACCCTTGGGGCCTGTGGAGAGGGCTTTCGGTGCACAAACAAAAAGGCCGCTACCACCGATGCGGGTGAGCGGCCTTGCAACTGATCGGTGAGAGATCAGCCGGCTTGATGTGCGTTGATGTAATCCGTCGCCTGCTGCACCGTAGTGATCTTCTCGGCGTCTTCGTCGGGAATCTCAGTCTCGAATTCTTCTTCGAGGGCCATAACCAGTTCCACGGTATCCAGAGAGTCGGCACCAAGGTCGTCGACGAAAGAGGACTCGGCGGTCACTTCTTCTTCTTTGACGCCAAGTTGCTCAACAACGATTTTTTTGACTCGTTCCTCGATGGTGCTCATGTTGGAATCTTCCTCCCAGTGTTATTCAGAGGCGGCACGTGGCCGCGGACGGTATTCTAGTGAAAAGCCTGCCTCGACACAAGCGCAATAATCTCGCCGAGAATCTCCTCAAGCCTTTGTATTTTCGGGTAATTTATAAATTCCCGGGCCATTTCGCAGGGTCAAGCCATGTACATGCCGCCGTTGACGTGCAGGGTCTCGCCCGAGATATAGGCAGCGCCCGGCGAGGCGAGGAAGGCCACGGCGGCGGCGATCTCGTCCGCTTGCCCCAGGCGCCCCAGGGGGATGTCCTTGAGCAGGGCGGCCTTTTGCGTCTCGGCGAGGGCCCGCGTCATGTCGGTATCGATGAAGCCCGGGGCGACGGCATTGACGGTGATGCCCCGACTCCCCACCTCGCGCGCCAGCGACTTGGTGAAGCCGATGAGGCCGGCCTTGGCGGCGGCATAGTTGGTCTGACCGGCGTTACCGGAGGCACCCACCACCGAGCTGATGCTGACGATGCGGCCCTTGCGTGCCTTCGTCATGCCGCGCAGGACGGCCTTGCTCAGGCGATAGACGGAGGTCAGGTTGGTGTCGATGACCGCCTGCCAGTCCTCGTCTTTCATGCGCATGAGGAGATTGTCGCGGGTGATACCGGCGTTGTTGATCAGGATGGTGGGGGTGCCGAATTGCTCCATGGCGTCCATCAGGCTGTCGATGGACTCCTGATCGGTGACGTTGAGCATCATCCCTGCCCCCTTGATCCCTGCGGATGCCAACACCTCGCCGATGGCGGCGGCGCCTTTTTCCGAGGTGGCGGTTCCCACCACCGTGGCGCCACGGCGCCCCAGGGTCAGGGCGATGGCCTGGCCGATACCTCGGCTGGCGCCGGTGACCAGGGCGACTTCGCCCGTCAGATCTTCGTTTTCGGACATGCTGTTCTCCCTATTTGATGGCGGCCAGCGCCTTGGCAAGCCCTTCGGCGGTTTCGGTAGTGTAGCTGGTCAGGCCCTTGTCGATACGCTTGTTGAGGCCGGCCAAAACCTTGCCAGGGCCGCATTCGATGAGGGTGTCCGCGCCCGCCTGGGCCAGGGCGCGGACCGTATCCACCCAGCGCACCGGGCTATACAACTGGCGGGCGAGGGCATCGCGGATGGCGTTGGGGTCTTCCTCGGCGCGCACGTCCACATTGTTGTAGACAGGGATGCGCGGACGGCGGATCTCGACCTCGGCCAGTCGGGCAGCGAGCCGTTCGGCGGCCGGCCGCATCAGGCTGCAATGCGAAGGCACGCTCACCGGCAAGACCACCGCACGCTTGGCACCGGCCGCTTTGGCCAGTGCCACGGCACGCTGCACGGCCGCCTCGTGGCCGGCCACGACCACTTGTCCGGGGGCATTGAAGTTGACCGCGGAAACCACCTGGTCCTCGGCCGCCTGGGCACAGACGTCGATGACCTTGTCGTCGTCCAGGCCGAGGATGGCGGCCATGGCGCCGACACCGGCGGGCACGGCTTCCTGCATGAATCGCCCGCGCTCGGCCACCAGGCGCACGCCATCGGCCAGGGACAGGCTATCGGCGGCGACCAGGGCGCTGTATTCGCCCAGGCTGTGGCCGGCCATGGCCAGCGGCTGGGGGCCACCCTGCGCTTGCCAGGCGCGCTGCACGGCGATGCCGCCGGTGAGCATGGCGGGTTGCGTGACGTCGGTCTGATTCAAGGCCTCGGCGGGGCCTTCCTGGACCCGTTTCCAGAGGTCGTAGCCGAGGGCCTCGGAGGCCTCGGCGAAGGTCTCGGTCACACGGGGCTCGGCCGCGGCGAGATCCGCCAGCATGCCGACGCTCTGCGAGCCCTGACCGGGAAAGACGAAAGCAAATGCCATGATGGTGACTCCTAATCAGCTTCCTGAGATGTTCGTTCCGAGACCCACGGCCTCGATCAATAGCGCAGCAACGCCGAACCCCAGGTGAACCCGCCGCCGAAGGCCTCCAGCAGGAGGGTCTCCCCGCGCTTGATCCGGCCATCACGCACCGCCGTATCGAGCGCCAGGGGCACCGAGGCTGCAGAGGTGTTGCCGTGTTCCTGCACGGTGACCACCACCCGCTCCATGGGCATCTTCAGCTTGCGGGCGGTGGCGTTGATGATTCGAATGTTGGCCTGGTGCGGCACCAGCCAGTCGATGTCGGATTTGTCCAGGCGATTGGCGGCGAGGGTCTCGTCGACGATGCGGCCGAGGGTGTTGACGGCGATCTTGAACACCTCGTTGCCCTGCATGGTGACGTGCACATCGTCGTGCAGCCCCTCGGAGACGCCACCGGTGGTGGAGAGTAGCTCCTTGTAGCGGCCGTCGGCGTGCAGGTGGGTGGAGAGGATACCCGGCTCGTCGCTGGCGGACAGCACCACGGCCCCGGCGCCATCGCCGAACAGCACACATGTGCCACGATCGCTCCAGTCGATGATGCGTGACATGGTCTCAGCACCCACCACCAGCGCCGTGCGGTGGCTGCCGCTACGGATGAATTTGTCGGCCACGCCGAGGGCGTAGACAAAGCCCGTGCACACGGCCTGGATGTCGAAGGCGGTGCAGCCGTAGATGCCCAGGCGGTCCTGCAACAGGCAGGCGGTGCTGGGGAAGACGCGGTCCGGGGTGGTGGTGGCGACGATGATCAGGTCGATGTCGTCCGTGCCGACGCCAGCCGCCTGCATGGCCGCACGCGCCGCCTGTTCGGCCAGGTCGCAGGTGGTCTCCTGCTCGCCGACGATGTGACGCTGCTTGATGCCGGTGCGCTCGGTGATCCACTGATCCGAGGTCTCGACGATCTTTTCCAGATCCTGGTTGGTCAGCACCTTTTCCGGCAGATAGCTGCCGGTGCCTGCGATACGCGAATGGCTCAAACCGCCTGCCTCTCTGTGAGCAGCCTCTCGAGCTGGCTGTTGATACGCTGCGGAACATTGTTCTCCACCTCGAGGAGCGCCTCACGAATGGCGCAACCGAAGGAGAGCACGTCTGCACTACCGTGACTCTTTACTACGATGCCCTGCAGGCCCAACAGACTGGCGCCGTTGTAACGGCGGGGGTCGATGCTGCGGCGGAAGGCCTTGAGTACCGGCATGGCCATCAAGGCGGCGAGACGGGTGTACAGGTTGCGCTTGAAGGCCTGCTTCATGAAATGGGTGATCATCTTGGCCACCCCTTCCGAGGTCTTCAAGGCCACGTTGCCGACGAAGCCATCGCACACCACCACATCGACGGTGCCCTTGAAGATGTCGTCGCCCTCGACGAAACCGACGTAGTTGAGGGGGCTGTCCTGCAGAAGGCGCGCGGCCTCCTTTACCCGCTCGTTGCCCTTCACCTCTTCCTCACCGATGTTGAGCAAACCGATGGTCGGTGATTCGACGTCGTCCACGGCGCTGGTCAGGCTGGAGCCCATGACGGCGAACTCGAACAGGTTCTCGGCACTGGTATCCACATTGGCGCCCAGGTCCAGCATGTGGGTATGCCCCTGCAGGGTCGGCAGGGCGGTGCAGATGGCCGGCCGATCGACGCCGGGCAGCATCTTGAGTACGAAGCGCGCCGTGGCCATGAGGGCGCCGGTATTGCCAGCACTGACGCAGGCCTGCGCCTCGCCCGATTTCACCAGGTTGATGGCCACGCGCATGGAGGAGTCCTTCTTGTTGCGCAGAGCCAGTGAGGGCTTGTCGTCCATCGTCACCTGTTGAGAGGCATGCTGGATACGCAGCCGCTCGCCATCCACGACATGCTCGGCCAGGGCTTCATGCAGCACCGCCTCGTCGCCGACCAGGACGATGCGCAAGCGGGGTTCTTCGCTCAGTACGGCAAGGGCGGCGGGCACCACGACAGAGGGACCAAAGTCTCCCCCCATGGCATCCAAGGCAATGGTGACGGTTTCGTTCATGATGTCTGGAGTCTCACTGCAATCGGCTGGCTGCAGTTGGTCATTGCCCGGCATGACGTCGGTTCCCGGCGGGCAGAGCGGAAAGCGGCGGTGTGGAGCCGCCGCGCGTCATCCTGCGGTCTTATTCGCCGCCCTTGCTCTCGACCACTTTGCGACCACGGTAATAACCGTCGGGGCTCACGTGGTGGCGACGATGGGTCTCACCGGTGGTGGGCTCCACGGACAGCGTCGGGCCCTTGAGGGCATCGTGCGAGCGGCGCATGCCGCGGCGGGAAGGGGTTACTTTGTTCTGTTGAACGGCCATCTCTTGTTCCTCGTTTCAGTCGTTAGTTTCTTTCTTCAATTGAGCCAGTACGGCAAAGGGGTTCTCCCTCTTCGTACTGGTCTGCGCCTCGGCCTTGAGTCCTTGCAGGACGGCCTGCGCCGGACACGCGTCCTTCTCGTGCATTGCCACCAGGGGCAAGGCAAGGATCAGTTCGTCTTCGACGATGCTCGCCACACTGATCGGCTCGTCACCGACCAGAAGCGGATCGTACTCACCCGTCAGTTGCTCTGCAGCCCCCTGGCTGGTGACGATGCCCAGGGAAAAATCCAGCCGCACCGGCCAGTCCATGGGCTGCATGCAGCGCTGACACTGCAGCCGCAGCGTGGCCTCGGCGTGCCCCTGCACGCAGGGTTGCCCGGCCTCGTCGCGCGAGAATTGCAGACTGACCTCCACCGTCCCCTTTGCCTCGACCAACGACTGCTCTAATCTATCCAGACTAGACAGGGGTACGGAACCCGCGAGGGTCCGTCCCTTGGCCGCCATCACGAACGGCTCGATATGCTCTAAAAGGTGGTTCGACATAAACGCGCCATCTTATAAGTAAATGTATTCCCTGTCAAAAAGGAATACGGTTTAACCAACGATCACAGCGACTTAGGCGCCTTCGCCCAGCCTAGACCCCGCCTGGGGGCCGTCGTTCCAGGCCCCGAGGCACGGCCATCGCCCGGGGCCCGAGTCCATCGCCGCAAGGCGGCAGGCGATGGGCTCTGTCAACGCTGACGCCAGCCGCCATCATCGACCACGAGCAGCGCATGATCAAAAAGATCCTCATCGCCAACCGCGGCGAAATCGCCGTCCGCATCGTGCGTGCCTGTGCCGAGCTCGGCATCACCTCGGTGGCGGTCTATACCGACGCCGACCGTTACGCCCTGCATGTCAAAAAGGCCGACGAATCCTACAGCCTGGGGCCGGATTCTGCCTCCGGCTACCTCAACGCCCATCGCCTGGTGAACATCGCCATCGCCAGCGGTTGCGATGCCCTGCACCCGGGCTATGGCTTCCTCTCGGAAAACCCACTGCTGGCCGAGATCTGTGCCCAACGCGGCATCCACTTCATCGGCCCCACGGCGGAGACCATTCGGCGACTGGGCGACAAGGTGGAGGCACGTGCCGCCATGATCGCCGCCGGCGTGCCGGTCACCCCCGGCAGTGACGGCAATCTCGCCGACCTCGAGGAGGCCCTCGTCTGTGCCGAGAAGATCGGCTATCCGGTGATGCTCAAGGCGACCGCCGGCGGTGGTGGCCGCGGCATCCGTCGCTGCGCCACGGCCGAGGAACTACGGCGCAACTTCGAGCGGGTGGTCTCCGAGGCCAGCAAGGCCTTTGGCAGCACCGCGGTCTTTTTGGAGAAATGCATCGACAACCCCCGCCACATCGAGGTGCAGATCCTCGCCGATCGCCATGGCAACGTCATCCACCTGTTCGAACGCGACTGCTCCATTCAGCGTCGGCACCAGAAGCTGATCGAGATCGCCCCCTCGCCGCAGCTCGACGACGCGCAACGGACCTTCATCGGCGAACAGGCGGTCAAGGCGGCGCAGAGTATCGGCTATGAGAACGCCGGCACGGTGGAATTCCTGCTCACCGAGGACGACGAATTCTATTTCATGGAGATCAATACCCGCCTGCAGGTGGAGCACCCCATCACGGAACAGATCACGGGCATCGACATCGTCCAGGAACAGATCCGCATCGCCGCCGGCCTGCGCCTGCGATATCGCCAGGACGAGGTCCAGTACCGTGGTTTTGCCATGGAATTCCGCATCAATGCGGAAGACCCCAAAAACGACTTCCTGCCCAGCTTCGGCCGTATCACCCGCTACTTCGCGCCGGGCGGTCCCGGCGTGCGCACCGATGCCGCCATCTATACCGGCTATGAGATCCCTCCCTATTACGACTCTCTGTGCGCCAAGCTCACCGTCTGGGCCCTGGACTGGGACGCTCTCCTCGACCGCGCCGTGCGCGCCCTGCGCGACATCGGCGTGTATGGCGTCAAGACCACCATCCCCTACCATCTCGAGATCGTGAAATCGGCGCAGTTTCAGAGCGCTCGTTTCGACACCGCCTTCGTCGAGAATCACCCGGAGCTGACCCACTACTCCGTGCGCCGATCCAATCGCGACGTAGCCGCCGCCATCGGCGCTGCCCTCGCCGCCCACCTGGGACTTTAGCCCACCGACATCAGGCAGAAATCATGAGCAAAACCAACAACCGCGTATACATCACGGAAACCGTCCTGCGAGATGCCCACCAATCCCTGCTCGCGACGCGCATGCGCACCGAGGACATGCTGCCCGCCTGTCCGCAGTTGGACGCCATCGGTTATGGCTCGCTGGAGATGTGGGGCGGGGCGACCTTCGATGCCTGCATCCGTTTTCTCAAGGAGGACCCGTGGGAGCGCCTGCGCCTGCTGCGCGAGGCCCTGCCCAACACGCCATTGCAAATGCTGCTGCGCGGGCAGAGCTTGGTGGGTTACCGACACTATTCGGACGACGTGGTGCACGCCTTCGTCGCCCGCGCGGCAGACAACGGCATCGACATTTTCCGCATCTTCGACGCCCTCAACGACCTGCGCAATCTGCGCAGCGCTATCGAGGCGGTCAAGCACGCCGGCAAGCATGCCCAGGGTGCCATCTGCTATACCACCAGCCCGGTGCATACGCTCGAGCAATTCGTCCAGCAGGCGCGCGAGCTGCAAGACATGGGATGCGACAGCGTGGCCATCAAGGACATGGCCGGCCTATTGACGCCCCGCATTGCCGGCGAATTGACCACGGCCTTGAACGACGCCCTGGACGTGCCCCTGCACCTGCATTCCCATGCCACCGCCGGGCTCGCCAGCCTGTGCCAATTCAAGGCCATCGAGGCAGGTTGCCGATACATCGACACGGCCATCTCGCCACTCTCCGGCGGCACCAGCCACCCACCGACGGAGAGCATGGTGGCCGCCCTGCGCGATACCGAGTTCGATACGGGCCTCGACCTCGAGGCCCTGCAGGCCATCGGCTTCTATTTCTTCGAGATCCGAAAGAAATACCATCAATTCGAAAGCGAGTTCACCGGTCTCGATACCCGCGTCCAGGTGAATCAGGTCCCCGGCGGCATGATCTCCAATCTCTCCAATCAGCTGCGCGAACAGGGTGCGCTGGATCGCATGAACGAGGTCCTCGCGGAAATCCCGCGCGTGCGCAAAGATCTGGGATACCCGCCCCTGGTCACGCCCACCTCACAGATCGTCGGCACCCAGGCGGTCCTCAACGTGCTCACCGGCAGCCGCTACAAGAGCATCACCAACGAGGTGAAACTCTACCTGCAGGGCCGCTACGGACGTCCCCCGGCCGCGGTCGACGAGGCAGTGAGACAACAGGCCATCGGCAACAACGCCGATGTCATCACCTGTCGACCGGCGGATCTCCTGGCACCGGAGATGGACCATCTGCGTACAGAGATCGCCGACTTGGCGGAAGGCGAGGAAGACGTCCTCACCTATGCCATGTTTCCCGAGGTGGGACGTGAATTCCTGCAGCAGCGCCGCGATGGCCAGCTCATACCAGAACCCCTGGAGCCTTTCCCCGTCCAGGGCTCGGCGTCATCCATGGCCCCCAGCGAATTCAACGTGGCCATCCATGGAGAGAACTATCACATCGAAGTCATGGGCAGCGGCCACAAGATGCAGGATAAGCGCGCCTTTTTTGTCAATGTCGATGGTGTTCCCGAAGAGATCATCGTCGAGACCCTGGACGAAGTCCCAAACACTTCCTCGTCCGCCGCGCACAAACGCGAGGGACGCCCAAAGGCCGACGCACCCGGGCACGTCACCGCCGCCATGGCCGGTGTAGTGGTCGACGTTTTGACCAAGGAGGGGGAGTCTGTCGAGGCTGGCGAGCCCCTGCTGGTGGTCGAAGCCATGAAGATGGAATCAGAGATCCAGGCCCCCATCGCCGGCCGTGTCGCTGCCATCCATGTGGACAAGGGCGACAGCGTCAATCCGCGAGAGGTCCTCGTAGAGATCGAGCCATAGGCCATCGAGGCGCTCTCAAGGGTTGGATAACCCCATTTGCGAGGCATCTCGATTCCGAACAAAAAAAACACCGGCGTTCAGCCGGTGTTTCTTATCACGCTTTGACGCGACCCGATGGCGGGTCGCGATGGGGTTCAGGCTGCCGTTTTCTTCGCTGCCTTCTTCACGGTCTTCTTCTTGGCCGCCACCTTTTTCTTGCTCACCGCCTTCTTGGCCACCGTCTTCTTCTTGACCGCCGCCCGCTTGGTCGTCGACTTGGCGGCAGGCTTCTCTTCCGTTGCAGCCGCGGTGGCCGTCTTGCGGGTGGTACGGCGCCGTCTGCGCTTGCTCGCCTTCTCTTTCAGGGCCAGCAAGCGGTCGTATTCGCGCTCCCACTTGGTGACGAACTTCTCGATGGCCTGCAGCTTGTCGGCTTCCTTCTTACGTTCCGTCTCGGCCTTCTTGACCGCTTCTTTCACGGCCTTCTGGGCCTCGAGGGCAAAGGCACGGGTCTCGGCGAGCAGGGCACGCGCCTTGCGAACCGCCTCACGCGCCCTGTCGGCGGCACGATGGGCTGCGGCAGTCTCCTTCTTGGCCGCCTCCTGAACTGCGGCGGCCAGCTTGTCCTTGGCCTCCAGCAGCTTCTTCTCGGCAGTAACGACCTTGGACGTAGCCGTCTCAGCCGCTTTGTGGGTGCGTTCGACCAGCTTCAATGCGGCCTCGTGCAATTGATTGACCGGCTTCATGGCCATGATGCTCTGCGGTGAAGGTGCGGGACGACGCCCCTTTTTCTTCGC
>JANTGX010000044.1 GCA_024762755.1 Gammaproteobacteria bacterium | reverse complement strand
GGTCGACGGGGCTGCCCGCCGCCAGGGAGGCGCCGGCGGCCGGGTTCTGGCTGATGACATTGCCGGCCGGCACGGTGTCGCTGTGCTGGCTGGCGACGGTGCCCACCGTCAGGCCGGCGCCGGTGAGGGTTGCCGTGGCAGCGGCCTGCGACTGGCCGACCACGTCGGGCACCAGGATCGGCGCCACAGTCGCCGTAATGACAACAGTATCGGGAATACTGTCTGCTTTCCCGTCATTGACTACCAGTTGTACTGTATATGTACCGGGTACATCGGCTACAAACGTAGTTGTAACGGATTGTGAACTGGACAGTGCAGCACTGCTACTCGACGGGCGACTGGTCAAGGACCAGGAAAATGTTAAAGGATCATTATCAGCATCGCTGGAGCCGGCCCCACTGAGACTGACAAGTTCCCCAGCAAGAACATTCTGATCAACGCCCGCATCAGCTACCGGGGACGCATTGGGAATAACGATCTCGCAATTTGCCAGGGTGCATTGTGCTGTACATTTCCTTCCATCACTTACAGTGATGAAACCGTCACCATCGGCATCCCGGGGATCTGCAGGCCCATTGGCCACCGTATTACGGGCCGAAAAGATTAGTCCAATATCTATTCGATCAATATCTCCATCTGCATCAACATCACATACGACCGCCTGTGCAGACAGACTGACGACACTCGTGATCAGAAAAACAAGAAGGGTAATAAAGTGGCGTGTGACCCGGAACCGACATGCCGTATTCATAAAGAAAAACCTCCTTGTTCATCAGCGTTCCCAGCTGATCGATATCCTGCTGGTAATTTTGTTGGTGATTCTACCGATAGAGTTCTTTTGGCTTCTTCGACCACCAAATTAATACGACTTAAAGATGTTATGTAATTCTAAATTTTCTACGCAGAAGCCCAACAATGCCTGCAGCCAGCAATATTAGACTGCCTGGCTCAGATACAGTAAAAATCTTGGAGGCAACGGTGATCTGACCAACTTCTGTACCGATCGGCCCAATGGGCAGGCCAGACTCATCGACCAGATACCCCCCAGCCAAACCGAGGATATTCTCACTGAAACCGAGCGAGCTGATCCCAACCGCGACTGTGTCAAAAGTCAAAGAGAACAACAAAAAGTCACTGAAGCCATCTTGAAAGGGGCTCAGATCGAAAGCAAATGCCAGTTCTGCGACATTCACCTGCCCGGCAGTGGACGTCAGCACATCCTGCAAGCTGCCGGCCGTGGAAGCGCCCAACCCCGCTCCAAATTGCACACCATTGAATGACAAAACCGCAGAATCGTAATTGACATTAAAGTCAAAGGCACCGACCCTGCTGCCGTTTGGGTCTCGCAGGTAAACGTCAACCACGGCCTGCCGACCAAGCTCGACTTCTTGGACAGAAGGATTGAAACTCAACATAATCGCGGAAGACATTCCGGGGCATAGGCAGAGCGCAAGAAAGAACAAGCTGCGCAGCACAGTCCTTGTCTTCGTATCGAGTAATTTTATTATCATCGTTGTAACCCTCCCTTGTTCATGATGTGCTGCGCCTAGCATGCATTGGCGCCGTCGGAAACTCCATAGCATTGATAGTTCGGCAAAATCCACGCCTAGTCCTTCACTACGCCACAAAGCCTCCCCTACTCGCAAGAACTTACGATACCCGTATAGATAAAACAGTCGGAACAAAATTGGGTGATATGGACTTTATCAATAACTGTTCAATCCGCAACCCCGACAAATTACACGAGATGCAACGGTTCCTCCCGCCAAGATTTGTAACGGCGTGGGCCAGGAGCGAAGTCATAACTGTCGCTTCCACTAACCGACTAAAAGACCTAAAGATCAAACCCAAGAGATTGATTATTCTTGATCTATAGTTGCCTATTTTTATGACTTTAGTGCTTCTCTGAGGCAACCCAAATCACCCCACCTCTCCCTCTCTTTTTGCCCGTCTCTTTATCCTCGATACTTGGGAATTTCCCCTTTCCAGCCCTGAATAATACTGAGACAGGATTTGGATTTTTCATATTTTTCTAAAAATAAATTCTAGAAGGAAATAAAGCAGTACTTTTCCCATAGGTCAACCCTATTTTTTCTGTTTGTTTTTTATCCTTTTGGTGGTTTGACAGACTAACGGTACAGAACCTTCATGACATTTTCTCATTCTCTCTGAACCGGTGCCCGCGGCGTCATCACGACCGCTCGGCGATCTCGTCAATACGCTCGGCGAGGGCGAAATCGCGTTCGCTGATACCGCCGGCCTCGTGGGTGGTCAGGTCCACCTGCACCCGGCGGTAGACATTGCTCCACTCCGGGTGGTGATTGGCCGCCTCCGCCACCAGCGCCACCTGCGTCATGAAGCCGAAGGCCTGGACGAAGTCGGTGAAGACGAAGGTTCGCTGCAGCTTTCCCTGCGCCAGGCGCCATGCCGGGTGGCTGGCGAGGAAGGCCCCGAGGGCCTCCAACTCTGCCGGTCGGATCTGATTTTCGTTGTCCATGTCGTGCATCCTTCAGGTCTTGGTATGTTGTTTCTATCAACCCGCGCGCAGGACTCGCAGCGGCGGGCTGCCGATCACCCGCCACGTGCCCAGCAGGCCGGCGATGCCCACCCCCAGGCCACCGAGCAGCGGGCCCAGCAGCCACAACCAGGGGCTTCCCGTGTAGGCCAGTTCCAGTACTTGGCTGGCCAGAAGATAGCCCAACAAGGCCGCCAGTGCCGCGGCCAGCAGGCCGGCGAGGCCGCCGAGGGTGACGAATTCGGCGGCCAGACCCAGTAGCAGATGCCGGCGCCGGGCACCCAAGGCGCGCAGGATGGCGTTCTCGCGCAGGCGCTCGTCCAGGCTTGCCTGGATTGCCGCATACAACACCGTCAGACCGGCGGCGAGGGTGAACAGAAAGACATACTGCACGGCCAGGGCCACCCGCTCGATGATGGCCCGCACCTGCGCCATCACTTCAGAGATGTCGATCACCGTCAGGTTGGGGAAGCGCTTCAACAGGGCGTTCAGGCGCGCACCCTCGCCGGCCGGGAGGTGGAAGCTGGTGATGTAGCTGGCGGGGAGGCCCCGCAGCAAGGCCGGCGGCGCGAGGACGAAGAAATTGGCGCGCAGGCTGTCCCACTGTACCTTGCGCAGGCTGGTCACCGGGGCCTCCTGGGTCTCGCCGGCGACGTCGAAACGCAGGCGATCACCGAGCTCGATGCCCAGACTGCGGGCGATCCCCTCCTCCACGGAAAACTGCCGCGGCTCGTTCACCTGCCCCGCCGCGTCCGTCGTCCACCAGCGGCCGGCGACCACCGTGTTGTCCGCCTGCAGACGACTCGCCCAAGAGAGATTGAAGGCCCGTGTCGCCAGGCGACGAGCGCGCTCGTCGGAATAGGCCTCGGGGTCCACCGCTCGCCCCGCGATGGCCTGCAGGCGGGCGCGCACCATGGGGTGGAAGGTCGCCGGCGGCAGGCCCGTCTCATGGAAGAAGGCGCGCACGGCCTCCAGTTGATCGGGCTGGATGGCGACGACGAAGCGGTTCGGCGCGTCTGGCGGCAGGCGTCCGGCCCAGGCCGTCAGCAGGTCGCCGCGCACCACCGAGAGCAACAGCAACACCATCAGGCCGAGACCGAAGGCCATCACCTGCGCCGTTGCTGCACCCGGGCGGCGCACCAGGTTGGCCAGACCGAAGCGCCAGGCGGCCTGGCCCTGGCGCGGCAGATGACGCAGCAGGCGCACCAGTCCCCCGGCGGCCAGCCACAGCAACAGCCCGGCGAGGGCGATACCGGCGAGCAGGGTCAGGCCCAGGCGCCAACCGCCCGCCTGCCACAGCACCAGTGCGGCCAGGCCCAGCAGACCGGCCAGATAGGTACCGGCACTGGCCGGGCGCAGGCCGCCCAACTCGCGGCGCAGCACGCGCAGGGTGGGCACCGCGCGCAGGGCCAGCACCGGCGGCAGGGCGAAGCCGAACAGCCCGCCCAGAGACACCGCCAGGCCGGCGGCCAGGGGCCAGGCCGAGGGGGCGGGGAGCGCCACCAGCAACAGGCCACCCAGGATCTTCGCCAGCAGCGCCTGGGCGAGGAGACCGAGCAGGCCACCGAGCAGCCCGCCGGCGAGGCCGAGCACGAGCAACTGCCAGACGAACAGGCCGGCGATCTGTCCCTGGCGTGCGCCGAGACAGCGCAGCACGGCACAGGTGTCGAGGTGACGCCGGGCGAAGCGCCGCGCCGCCATGGCGATGGCCACGCAGGCCAGCACCACGCCCACCACCGCCGCCAGGCCGAGGAACTGCCGCGCACGCGTCAGCGCCGCGCGCACCTCCGGCCGCGCATCGGCCGCCCCCTCGATGCGCTCACCCGGCCCCAGGCTCGGCGCCAGGGTCCGGCGCAACTCGGTCACGGCGGCGGCCGGTCCACCCAGCAGCAGGGCGTACTGCACCCGGCTACCCGTCTGCACCAGGCCGGTGGCGGGCAGGTCGGCCAGGTTCATCAGCAGCCGCGGGGCGATGCTGAACAGGCCGCCGCCGCGATCCGGCTCGTGACGCAGCACGGCGCCGATGCGCAGGCGGGCCTCGCCCACGGTGACGGCGTCGCCCACCGCCACCCCCAGCGCCGACAGCAGTGGCGCCTCCACCCACACCGTGCCGCGCGGCGGCGGGCCAGCCACCGCCCGACTCGCGGCAAAGGGTGCCGCGGCGATGCGCAGGGTGCCGCGCAGGGGGTAGCCGGTGCCGGCCGCCTTAATCTCCGCCAGGCGAGCCCCTGCCGGACCCATGACCATGCTGCGGAAACCGCGCAGCTCCGCCGTGCGCAGGCCCAGCGCCGCGGCCCGTTCTCGCCACGCCGCGGGGATCGGGTGATCGGCCAGCAGGCGCAGGTCGGCGGCCAGCAGCTCGCCGGCCTGTCGGGTGAGGGCCTGCTGCACGCGGTCGGTGAAGAAGGCCACCGCGGTGACACAGGTGACCGCCACCAGCAGGGCCGCCAGCAGCACCCGCAGTTCGCCGCTGCGCAGGTCGCGGCGCAGCAGGCGCAGGGCCAGGGAGAGGCCCTTCATGGTGCTGCACCGTCGCCCTGCAGGCGTCCCTCGCGCAGGTGCAGGATACGCTGGCAGCGGCCGGCCAGGTGGTCGTCGTGGGTCACCAGCACCAGGGTGGTGCCGCGCTCGCGGTTGAGCTCGAACAACAGGTCGATGATGTGTGCGCCGGTGTGGGCATCGAGATTGCCCGTGGGCTCATCGGCCAGCAGCAGCGCCGGACGGGCGACGAAGGCGCGGGCGATGGCCACGCGCTGCTGCTCGCCGCCGGAGAGCTGCGCCGGCAGGTGGTGCAGACGCTGGCCCAGGCCCACCCGCTCGAGCACCGCCTCGGCCTCTTTGCGGGCCTCGTCACGGCCGGCCAGCTCCAGCGGCAGCATCACGTTCTCCAGCGCGTTCAGTGCCGGCAGCAGGAGGAAGGATTGGAAGACGAAGCCCAGCCGCTCGCCGCGCAGGGCGGCGCGGGCGTCCTCGTCGAGGGCGGTCAGCTCGACGCCGTCCAGCCACACCCGCCCCTGGCTGGGCAGGTCCAACCCCGCCAGCAGGCCCAGCAGGGTGGACTTGCCCGACCCCGAGGGGCCGACGATGGCCACCGATTCGCCGGCCTCGATGCGCAGACTCAATGCCTCGAGGATCACCAGTGGCCCGCCGCCGCCCACGGCCGGCACCGCCTTGCCCAGCGCTTCGACTTGCAACACCGGCTTGCGTAAGCTTTGCGTCATGCGACTCTTCCTGTTGATTCTGCTGATCTGGGGTCCGCTGGCCGGTGCGGCCACTGCGGGCGACGAGCCGCCGGTGCTGCTGGTGCTCGGCGACAGTCTAAGTGCCGCCCACGGCTTCGACCAGCGCCGCGGCTGGGTGGCTCTGCTCGCGCAACGCCTGAACGAGCAGGGGCTGACCCATCGGGTAATCAATGCCAGTGTCAGCGGCGAGACCAGCCGCGGTGGCCGCCAGCGCCTGCCGGCCCTGCTCGCGCGTTGGCGACCGGCGGTGGTGATCATCGAGTTAGGTGCCAACGACGGCCTGCGCGGCCTGCCCCTGGCCGAGATGCGCGACAACCTCGCCGACATGCTGCGCCGCGCACGGGCCAGTGGTGCCCGCGTGCTGCTCGTCGGCATGCGCCTGCCGCCCAACTACGGGCCGGCCTACACGCACGCCTTCCACGAGGTCTACGTGCAGTTGGCGCAGGAGAACGGGGTGCCCCTGGTGCCCTTCCTGCTCGCCGGGGTGTCGGAGCAACGCGAGCTGATGCAGGCCGACAATCTGCACCCCACGGCCGAGGCGCAGCCGCGGCTGCTGGAGACGCTGTGGCCGCGGCTGGCGCCACTCCTGCGCGAGGGGCAGGAATCTCGGCCGGTTGTTGAATAAAGGCCCCCTGCCTTCTTCGCCCCACGAAAAAACAAAAGTGCGAGATTCCTCTTCGCCCAAGATCGAAGGCTTGCCTGCCCTTCATCCCGCCCTTCTTGCCGAAGGACCACGCTCAGCCGCCGGTCAGAGGCTGAGCAGCTTGAGCACCGGCTGATTCTGCCGCGGGTCGTCGTGAAAGCCGGCCACCACCAGCGCCCGATAGCCGGAACGGGTGAGGCCGGTCTCGCCGGCGATGTCGGCGCACAGCCGGTGCCAGTCCTCGATCGCAGGCTGCGGCCGGTAGACGGGCACCACTCCCCAGTGTAGGGCCAGACGGCGGCAGACCACGCGACTGTCGCAGACCCCCACCAGGGGCGCGACGGGCCGATGCGCGGCGAGCACCCGGGCGGTGGTACCGGAGTGGGTGGGGATGACCATGGCCTGCAGGCGCAGGTCGGCGACCAGGGTCTGGGCGGCGTGGGCGATGGCCTCGCGGGTGCTGTAGTCGGCACGCCGGCGGTCGCCGAAGACCAGGCTGCCGAAGCGCCCCTCTTGCCACTGATGGCGCTCGGTCTCGCGCAGCACCCGGTCCATGGTCTGCACTGCCTCCAGCGGGTAGTGGCCGGCGGCGGTCTCGGCGGAGAGCATCACGGCATCGGTGCCGGTCTCGGCGGCGTTGGCCACGTCGCCCACCTCGGCGCGGGTCGGCCGGTAGTGATCGATCATGGACTCCAGCATCTGCGTGGCGACGATCACTGGCCGGTGGGCGTGGCGGGCCTTGTTGATGAGCTCACGCTGGATCAGGGGCACCTTCTCCGCCGGCATCTCGATGCCGAGGTCGCCGCGCGCCACCATGATGGCGTCGCTGAGGGCGAGGATCTCGTCGATGTTCGCCACCGCCTGTGGCCGCTCGATCTTGCTCACGATGGGGATCTCGCTCCCCTGCCGGCGCAGATAGCGCTGCAGACGGCGCACGTCGGCGGCGTCGCGCACGAAGCTGAGGGCGAGGAAATCGGCCCCCAGCTCCACCGCCAGGGCGGCGTCCTGTTTGTCCTTGTCGGTGAAGGCCGGTGTGGAGAGCTGGGAGTCGGGCAGGTTCATGCCCTTGTGGTCGGAGAGCGGACCACCATGGACCACCCGACAGCGAACGTCACGCCCCACCACGTCCAGCACGCGCAGCTCCAGGTTGCCATCGTCGAGCAGGATGCGCTCGCCCGACACCACGTCCCGGTGCAGGCGGCCATAGCCGGAGGGGATCAACCCCTCCCGGCCCTTGACCCGCCGCGTGGTGACCACCACGGTCTGTCCGTCGCGCAGACCGATGGCGCCCTCGACGAACTCGCCGACGCGGATCTTCGGCCCGCACAGGTCCATGAGAATGGCCACGTGCCGACCCTGCGCCTCTGCCTCCGCCCGTACCTGCGCAAACAGCCGGCGGTGACCGTCGTGCCCACCGTGGGACATGTTCAGGCGCACCACGTCCACGCCGGCCTGGAGCAGGCGCCGGATCATGTCCGGACTCTGCGTCGCCGGGCCGAGGGTGGCGACGATCTTGCTGCGACGCCATTTGAGAGCGGTCTTTTCCTGATTCATGAAGGCCTCCGTTGCGGGTATGCGACAGGTCGGTCCATCAGCGGCCAAGGGTGAGTCCGACTGAAGCAGCCAGAGGCTAGTGACACCACGGGTGAAACCCGAATCCACCGACTCAGGCGAGATAGAACGCCGCCAGGGCCAGGTCTTCGGCGCGGGTGATCTTGAGGTTGTCGGCGTGGCCCTCCACCAGCAGCGGGGCCTGGCCGGCCCATTCCATGGCCGAGGCCTCGTCGGTGATCTTGGCCCCGGCCTGGAGGGCGCCCTGCAGGGCCTCGCGCAGGGCATGCAGGCGGAACATCTGCGGCGTCTGCGCGTGCCAGAGCCCGTCTCGGTCGAGGGTCTGTGCCACCTGACCGAGGGCATCGGCGCGTTTGAGGGTGTCACAGGCGGGGACCGCCAGCAGGGCGCCGACGGCATGGGCGGCGCCCTGTGCCAGCAACCGATCCAGGTCGTCGCGGCGCAGACAGGGACGGGCGGCGTCGTGCACCAGCACCCAGTCGTCCGCCCCAGCATGGCGTGCGAGCACCTGCAGGGCATTCAACACGGAGTCGGCGCGCTCCTGGCCGCCGGGGGCGGTCCACAGGGGCTTGGCAGGCGCATAGCCGAGGTCCGGCCAATAGGGGTCGTCCGCGGCAAGGGCCACCACCCCACCGGCGATGGCGGGGTGGTCCAGCAGGCGGTCGAGGCTGTGCTCGATGACCGTGCGCCCGGCCAGAGGGAGATACTGCTTGGGGCGGTCGGCCCGCATGCGCGCACCGACACCGGCGGCCGGCAACACGGCCCAGTAGCGGACCGCCGTCACTCCACCACCTGGAAGAAGGTCTCACCCCGCTTGATCATGCCCAGCTCGCGCCGCGCGCGCTCCTCGATGGCCGCCACGCCGCCCTTGAGATCGGCCACCTCGGCGGCCAGGGCTGCGTTACGCTCGCGCAGGCGCTGATTGTCGGCCTGCTGCACGGCGATGGCACGGTCCAGTTGCCAGGCGTCCATCATGCTGCCATTGCCAAACCACAACTTGGCCTGCAACAGGAGGAACAGCAGCCCGAGGGTGACGACGATGAACCGCATGGGGTTGTCGGTCGCCCGCCCGGCTCAGGCCCGCTCGAAGGCCGAGAGACCCGGATAGCTGGCGGCCTCGCCCAGTTCCTCGGCGATGCGCAGCAGCTGGTTGTACTTGGCGACGCGGTCGGAACGGGACATGGAGCCGGTCTTGATCTGGCCGGTGGTGGTGGCCACCGCCAGGTCGGCGATGGTGGCGTCCTCGGTCTCGCCGGAGCGATGGGACATGACCGCGGTGTAGCCGGCGGCCTTGGCCATGTCGATGGCGGCCAGGGTCTCGCTCAGGGTGCCGATCTGGTTGACCTTGATGAGGATGGAATTGGCGATGTGGTTGTCGATGCCGCGCTTGAGGATCTCGGTATTGGTGACGAACAGGTCGTCGCCCACCAACTGGATCTTGTCGCCCAGCTTCTGCGTCAGCAGCGCCCAACCGTCCCAGTCGCTCTCGTCCAGGCCATCCTCGATGGACAGGATGGGGTATTTGTCCACCCAGCTGGCGAGCACGTCGACGAACTCGGCGGCGCTCAGCGAGCGGCCCTCGGAGGCCAGCACATACTTGCCGTCTTTGTAGAATTCGGAGGCGGCGGCGTCGATGGCGATGCAGATGTCCTTGCCCGGGGTATAACCGGCCTTCTCGATGGCCTCGATGATGACCTCGATGGCGGCCTCGTTGGAGGGCAGGTCGGGGGCGAAGCCGCCCTCGTCACCGACGGCGGTATTCAGGCCGCGCTCGTGCAGCACCTTCTTCAGGGTATGGAACACCTCGGCGCCGTAGCGGATAGCCTCATTGATGTTGGGTGCGCCCACGGGCTGGATCATGAACTCCTGCAGATCGACGCTGTTGTCGGCGTGGGAACCGCCATTGATGATGTTCATCATGGGCACCGGCATCACCGTGGCGGCGTCGCCTCCCAGGTAACGGTATAGGGGCAGGCCGGCCTCCACGGCGGCGGCCTTGGCGCAGGCCAGGGAGACGCCGAGGATGGCATTGGCGCCCAGGCGGCCCTTGTTCTCGGTACCGTCGAGATCGATCATGGTCTGGTCGATGGCCAGTTGTTGGCGGGGATCACGACCCAGCAGGGCATCGCGGATCTCGCCATTGACGTTGGCCACGGCCTTGAGCACGCCCTTGCCGCCATAGCGCTTCGGGTCGCCGTCGCGCAGCTCGATGGCCTCACGCGAGCCGGTGGAGGCGCCGGAGGGCACGGCGGCGCGGCCCAGGGCGCCGGATTCGAGGGTGACGTCCACTTCGACGGTGGGATTGCCGCGCGAGTCGATGATTTCACGGGCGTGGATGTTGGTGATCTTTGTGGTCATTGGGACTCCAGTCATTCGTGGTTGATTGTGCAGCGGACGTGGCCGCGGTCAAAAAGGTCTGTCTGCCGGGAACCTTTGGTTCAGGGATTTCCCGACTTCAACGGAAAACGGTCCGGGTGTTCGATGATTTCCTCGCTCAGATCGATGTCAAGATCGGGCCAGTAATAATGCCCGAGCGAAGGCTCCTGCACGTTGGTGATGGCCCTGACGGTCTGTTCGAGAAACCAGGGAAAGTGCTCATAGGGCAGGTATAGCTCCTTGCCATAGGCAAGCAGCCAGATGCCATGGGCCGAGATGTTCGATACTTCAACCGGTGAAGTGTCTTTTCCAGGCGCCAGAGAGTTCATCGTAGTGTGCCTCGATCAGTGATTCGATCTGCTTCAACTGTCTTCGTGTATGGCCGTAATTCCTGGCCAGATCGATTTCCGGTACCAGCCAGTACTTTGCTTCACCGTCGCCGGAGATGACATGCACATGCATCCTTTCTTCCTCCCGGGAAAAGAAGAAGAACCGGTAACCGGCTTCCCTGAAGATGGTCAGGCTCATGCCGTGTCGCTCCCTGCGTGGTCCGGCTGGCGGCTGTGTTTTTCGCAACCGCTGGGGTTCGTTCCCTCCCCCTAGCTACGCCGGGTCGTGTTCGAAGCCGCGCGACTTCACCACGTCGTCCAGTGCCTTGAGCATCTCCAGCAGGCTCTCCATCTGCCCCAGGGGCCAGGCATTGGGGCCGTCGCTTAAGGCCTTGTCCGGCTCCGGGTGGGTCTCCATGAACAGCCCCGATACGCCGGCGGCGACGGCGGC
>JANTGX010000043.1 GCA_024762755.1 Gammaproteobacteria bacterium | reverse complement strand
CGTGAACACCACAATCCGGCCTACAACGGCCCCCATGCCAGTTACGTCCACCTGTTGTTGATCAGCGATGCCCTGCTCAAGGGCCACGAGATCGGCGATGCCGACAGCAGCGAGCTGCCCGCGGCCTCCCTCGCCGCCCTGGGACTGAGCGAGGAGCAGGCCGTGCGCACGCTGGAGCAGCTCATCGAGAGCCGCGAGGCCCTGGATGCCATGGCCCGGCAACTGGTGGCCTGAGCATGTCCCGCACGGCTGGCCGATGGAACTCCCCGCCATCACGGGCACTCACAGAAAGAGACAGCGCACATGGCGACAGCATGACCAGCGAGAGTGACCTCTACCGCGAGAACCAGCAACTCCGGCGCAAGCTGCGGGCCTTCCTCAGCCAGGCGCGGGAGAACGAGCAGAAGATGCGCCGCTTTCAGGAACAGGAACTGCGCCTGATCAGCACCCCCTCCCTCTCCGAACTGGTGCAACGCGTGTTGTACAACTACCGCACCGCCTTCGGCCTGGACGTGGTCAGCCTGACCCTGCACGACCCCGGCTATGAGATCCAACGCATCCTCGAGGAAGAAGGGGTGCGTCTGGACGACTTCGACAACCTGCACTTTCTCGCCGACACCGACGTTCTGGACGGCCTCTATGGTGTCTCCCTCGAGGCCCGGCTCGGCCCCTTCCGTACGACCGAGCACCACGGCCTGTTCCCACCCACGGTCGAACCGAGCAGTGTCGCCCTGCTGCCGCTGGTGCGCTATGGCGAACTGATCGGCAGCCTCAACCTAGGCAGCCGCGATCCGGAGCGTTTCGTCGCGGGCTCGGCCACCGACTTCCTCCAGCGTCTGGCCACCATCGTCGCCATCTGTCTGGAAAACGCCGCCAACCACGAACGGCTCAAGCGCGTCGGCCTGACCGACTCCCTCACCGGCGTCAACAACCGGCGCTTCTTCGACCAGCGTCTGGGCGAGGAGGTGGCGCGCGCCGGGCGTTCCGGTGAGCCCCTGGCCTGCCTGTTTCTCGACATCGACCGTTTCAAGGGCATCAACGACCGCTACGGCCACCGCGTGGGTGACCGCGTGCTGAGCACCGTGGCCGGTCTGATTCGGGAACAGTTGCGCAGCACGGACGTGCTGGGCCGGTATGGCGGCGAGGAATTCGCCGCCCTGTTGGTCAATGCGCGCAAAGAGAAGGCCCTGGAGATCGCCGAGCGCATTCGCGCCGCCATCGAGGCCTACCGTTTCGAACTGGACGAGGCGGACTCGGCGCTGTTTGCCACCATCTCCATCGGCGTCTCCAGCCTACCCCCGGCGGAGCGCGGTGACGTCGCCGCCGAGGCCTTGGTGGATCGCGCCGACCAGGCCCTCTATCAGGCCAAGAACAGCGGCCGCAACCGGGTGGTGGCCGCCGAAGAACCTCGTGCCAGCGCGTCGGTGACGCCCCTCGCCAGCGACTCTCGTTCGCACACCGGCTGAGGCCGCTCCCGGTTCATGAGCGCGACGGGCGCCGCCGTCCTCCCCCCCGCCCTTGGCGACGACCACCCTCCACGCGCGGCTTGCGCGGCAGGCGTACCCGCGGCTTGACCTCATCCACCAGCAACTCGCCGCGGATGCGCCCACGCGGGATCTCGTAACCGATGTAGGCCTCGATCTCGCCGAGGGAGAAGGCGTATTCCTCGCAGGCAAAGCTGATGGCGTCGCCACTGGCCCCGGCCCGCGCCGTGCGGCCGATGCGGTGCACATAGTCCTCGGCATCCTGTGGCAGATCGTAGTTGATGACGTGGCTGACATCGGGGATGTGCAACCCGCGCGCCGCCACATCGGTGGCCACCATCACCGGCAGCTCACCGCGCTGGAATTGCTCCAGCAGTTGAATGCGCTTCTTTTGCGGAACATCGCCCGAGAGCACCGCTGCCTTGAAGCCATTGGCCTCGAGATAGCCCCACACCCGCTCGGCGGCGCGCTTGGTATTGACGAAGACGATGCTGCGCTGGGCCTGCATGTGGCGCAGCAGACCGAGCAACAGGGGAATCTTTTCCTCGTTGCCCGGGGCGTAGAGCACCTCGGTGATCTTGTCCGCGGTGCGGCGCTCCGACTCGATGCTCACCGTCTGCGCCTTGTTCATGTGCTCATAGGCCAGCTCGGTGACCCGCAGGGGCAGGGTGGCGGAGAACAGCATGTTGAGGCGCCGATCCGGTGGCGGCATGCGCCGCAGCAGATAGCGAATGTCCTTGATGAAGCCGAGGTCGAACATGCGGTCGGCCTCGTCAAGGACCATCGCCTGCACGGCCTTGAGGTCGTAGACGTGTTGCTTGAAGTAGTCGATGAGACGACCGGGCGTGCCGATGAGGATGTCCACCCCGGCCTGTAGATCGCTGCGCTGCTGCTCGTAGCCGGAGCCTCCGTAGACCACGCGAATCTGTAGATCGGTACGCCCGGCCAAGGCCAGGGCATCCTTGTGGATCTGGATCGCCAACTCACGGGTGGGGGCCAGGATGAAGGCACGCGGCTGATTCGCTCGCCGCCCGGTAACGGCGGGCTCGCTCAACAGGCGATGCAACACCGCGAGGAGGAAGGCCGCGGTCTTGCCGGTACCGGTCTGCGCCTGACCGAGGACGTCCTGGCCCTGCAGGGCCAGGGGCAACGTCTCGGCCTGAATCGGTGTACAGTGGGAGAATCCCGCGGCGGCCACGCCGCTGACGAGTGCCTCGTGCAACCCCAGCGAGGAGAAAGAAACTTCGGAAAGATGTGTGTCTGACATGGCCGCACAGCATACCAAAGATCGCCCGATGGCGGGCGCGCGACGGGCCGCAGCGACGCAAATAGACTTGAATTCGCCGGCATATTAGGCTGAAATGTCCCAACATACGGGAAAGCGCCAGGCCTCTGCCGCAACAACCATAATTTTATAACAACGGGAGATCCATCACGTGAGTGGAAACATCGTCTACCTCTCCGACGATTCCTTCGAAGAAGAGGTTCTCAACGCCGACATACCGGTCCTGGTCGATTATTGGGCCGACTGGTGCGGCCCCTGCAAAATGATCGCCCCCATCCTCGATGAGATCGCTGAAGAATACAAAGGCAAGGTCAAGGTCGCCAAGCTGAACATCGACGAAAACCCGGCCACTCCGCCCAAGTACGGCATCCGCGGCATCCCCACCCTGATGTTGTTCAAGAACGGCAATGTAGAGGCCACCAAGGTCGGCGCCGTGTCCAAATCACAGCTCACCGCCTTCCTCGACAGCAACATTTGAAGGGCATGGGGCGTCGTACTAGACGGCGCCCCATGATCGTGCTAGTTTAGCGCGCAAAAGTTTACAACGTTCGACCCCGCGCCAAGATCCGGCGCATCCTCAAAAAGCCTTTCACATCACACCACGCGCCCTCTCTCGCCCGTGTCGTGTGCGTTCAACAGAACGGCCACCCCTGAATTTCCTGCACAGCCATTCAGCTCCCATCCACACGCAAGTAAAGCAAAAACAACCATGAATCTCACCGAACTCAAGAAAAAGACCGCCACCGAACTCATCGAGCTGGCGCGCAAAAGCGGCGTCGAGGGCATGGCCCGCGCACGCAAACAAGACATCATCTTCGCCATTCTCAAGGCCCACGCCAAGAAGGGGGAGTCCATCTACGGCGACGGCGTACTGGAGATCCTGCAGGACGGCTTCGGCTTCCTACGCTCGGGTGACAGCTCCTTCCTCGCCGGCCCGGACGACATCTACGTCTCGCCCAGCCAGATCCGGCGCTTCAGCTTGCGCACTGGCGACACCGTGTCCGGCAAGATCCGCCCGCCCAAGGAGGGCGAGCGCTACTTCGCCCTGCTCAAGGTCGATCTGATCAACTTCGAGCCGCCGGAAAATGCCAAGAACAAGGTGCCATTCGAGAATCTGACTCCGCTGTTCCCCAACGAACGCCTGGTGATGGAACAGGGCAATGGCAGCACCGAAGACCTCACCGCCCGCGTCATCGATCTCGCCTCCCCCATCGGCAAGGGACAGCGCGGCCTCATCGTCTCCCCGCCCAAGTCGGGCAAGACCATGATGATGCAGAACATCGCGCAGAGCATCGCCGCCAATCATCCCGAGTGCTACCTCATCGTCCTGCTCATCGACGAGCGACCGGAAGAGGTCACCGAGATGCAGCGCTCGGTACGTGGCGAGGTGGTCTCGAGCACCTTCGACGAGCCCGCCTCGCGCCACGTGCAGGTGGCCGAGATGGTCATCGAGAAGGCCAAGCGCCTGGTCGAGCACAAGCGCGACGTGGTGATCCTGCTCGACTCCATCACCCGCCTGGCGCGCGCCTACAACACCGTCATCCCCTCCTCGGGCAAGGTACTCACCGGCGGCGTGGACGCCAACGCCCTGCACCGCCCCAAGCGCTTCTTCGGCGCCGCACGCAACATCGAGGAGGGTGGCTCGCTGACCATCCTCGCCACCGCGCTGGTGGATACCGGCTCGCGCATGGACGACGTGATCTACGAGGAATTCAAGGGCACCGGCAATATGGAGGTGCACCTGGACCGGCGTATCGCCGAGAAACGCATCTATCCGGCCATCGACATCAACCGCTCCGGCACCCGCCGCGAGGAACGCCTCACCGATCCCGACGAGTTGCAGAAGATGTGGATCCTGCGCAAGTTGCTGCACCCCATGGACGAACTGGCGGCCATCGAGTTCCTCCTCGACCGCCTCAAGCAGACCAAGACCAACGCCGAATTCTACGCCTCCATGAAACGCTGATGGACGGCGTCTTCGTTCCACGTGGTGATCTCTGGCGCGCCGCGGCCCTGCTCCTGCTCGGCCTCTTCCTCGGCGCCTGCTCACGCGAGGTCTACACCCCGCTGATGAACGCCGCCAAGGGGGGCGACGTGGCGGTCGTGCGTACCCTGCTCGAGCGCGGCGTCGACGTGGACGAGCGCACCACGGAGGGCAAACGCGCCCTCATGCTGGCCGCCTCCGAGGGTCATACCGAGGTCGTCCACCTGTTGCTGGAGCACGGCGCCGCGGCGGATGCCGCCGACAAGTACGGCACCACCGCCCTCATCGTCGCCGCCACCGCCGGCCACGCGGGGGTGGTCAAACTGCTACTGGAGCACGGAGCCAACCCCCTGGCGCGCGACGACAGCGGTGGCTCACCGCTGGTCAATGCCGTCTACTTCGGCCACACCCCCACTGTCCGCCTGTTGCTGGCCCGAATGCCCCCACTGGCCAAGCAGGACGGCGAGGAACTGCTGTTGTTGGCCTCGGGGCTCGGCCATCGCGACATCGCCGCCGCCCTGCTGGATCATGGCGTCGACCCCAATGGCCGCGGCCTCAAACGACGCACCGCACTGATGGCGGCGGCCGCCTTCGACAAACCGGAACTGGTCAGCCTGCTGCTCGAGCGCGGCGCCGACCCACGGGCCCGGGACGAAGACGGGGAGACCGCCCTCAGCGTGGCCGAGAGCAAGGGAAACGACGAGATCGCGACCCAGCTGAAGGCCGCTATGGCGCGCCGGAACCAGGACTGAGCGCTACCACCACTTCTCGCCGGAACCGGCGTGGGGCACGCTGTGGCAGCGTTCACAGACGAACAGAGAAAAGGCCACCTTGTCGTGGCAGACCCCGCAAAACTCCCCCTGCAGCACGGCATTCATGCTGATGTCGTTGGCGCCCACCTGCGGCTCGAAGATGGCGTCGTGGCAGTTGCTACAGTCTAGCCACTGGGTGTGCTTGCTGTGGGGGAACAACACCCAGGGCATGAATTGGGTGCCCTTCATCAGGATATCCATGTCCATCACCTTCATCTCACCCTCACCCATCAAGTCGGCACGCGGTGAGATGAGGCCCTGTGCCAGGGTCTCCACCCAGTTCACCTGTCCACGACGATCGCGCGGGAAACGGCCCATGGCCGCGCTCGGTTCTTGCAGCATGGGCAGGGCCGGATTGCTGGGGTCATGGATGCCATCGTTGCGCGGTGACTCACGTTCTTCGTGTGCCGGCGGCAGACTGAGGGCGGGAGCCGCCTCCGATTCCGCCGCCTCGCTGGGGGCCGGCTCGGCCTGGGCCATGGACTGGGCGAGGGCCTCCCGCTGCGCAGGAGTCAGAGAGGCCTCGACGCTCGCCAGGGGATCTTCGCGCGCTTCGACACCCGCCTTGCAGGCGGCCAGGAGCAGGAGCGGCAGAAGGGCCAGCACCCTGCCCGGCCCGATCACCACCACTTCTCCGGTGAACCGGGGTGCGGCACGCTATGGCAGCGTTCGCAGACCCATAGGGCAAAGGACACCTTGCCGTGGCAACGGCCACAGAATTCGCCGGCGAGGATGGCGTCCATGCCGATCTTGTTGGCACCGGCCTTGGGGATGAAGATCTCGTCGTGACAATTGGTGCAATCGAGCCATTTCGTGTGGGTACTGTGTGGAAACCGCACCCAGGGCATGCCGCCGGTGTTCTTGAACAGGATGTCCATGTCCAACACCTTCATCTCACCCTTGCCCTCGAGGTCGGCGCGCGGTGCGATGATGCCCAAGGAGAGGGCCTTGACCCAATCGGGGGCGCCACGACGGTCGGTGGGAAAGGCGCCCATGGCCTCGGCGGGCTCCTGCAGGGCGGCGATGGACTCGTTCTGCGGATCGTGGATACCGTCGCTCCTCAGCGGCTCCGTATCCAGGGTCACCTGCGCCTTGCGCGCATGGCGCCAGCTGGTGCCGGTGTCGGCGCTGCCCTCCACCACGTAACCCGCGCTACGCGTGCCGGACGGTGGCGCAGAACAGGCCGCCAACACCAGCACCGCGGCGATAATGCTGAAGCCGATCCTCTGCACGCGCCTCTCCCCTAAAATTTCGCCCCTGCCGCCTGCAACAGGGTCAGCACCTCGGCCTGTTGTTCGCGACGCGCAATCGCCATGGCCGTACGCCCGTCGGCGGTCTTGGCGTCCAGCGCGGCACCGGCGGCGATGAGCTGCCGGACCACACCGGCATGCCCGCGGTTGGCCGCCCAGTGCAGCGCCGTCCAACCCTTCTTGTTGGCATGATCGACCTCGGCACCCCGTGAAAGCAGCAGTCCGACCGCCTCTTCGTTGCCCTTGGCGGCGGCGCGCATCAGAGCCGTCCAGCCCTCGCTGTCCGTGGCATCCACGGCGGCACCCGCATCCAGCAACAGGCGCATCGCCTCGACGTCGTTCTTCCGAGCGGCATGCATGAGGGCGGTCCAACCGTAGCTGTTGCGTGCGTCCACCTCGACACCGCGAGCCAGGTCGCGGGCGATGGCCCCGTCGTCGCCATCGAGCACCTTGTCCATCAGCTCCGTATTGCCGTCACAGGCCGCCAGCGCGGACACCAGCAGAATCAACAACCAATGCCGCAGACTCACGGCATCCCCCTCAAGGCCCGCACGGGCGGATAAGATCTTGTTATCATAAGACATCGATTGTAACCAATTCATCTAGCGGGTAATAGGCAGATGCGCCCACCCCGGCTATGATCCACTCCCTTCCCGCTGTAATGGAAATCGCCATGGCCTCCATCCCCTGCCCCCACTGCCAGCAGAAGACCTTCTCCTGGTGGGACAAGTACCGCGCCGGCAAATGGGCCATTCTGCACTGCCCGCAGTGTGGTGGCCGCGCCTGCGCCCAACCGGCGCTCATCGCCGTACTCTATTTCCTCTATGTCTGGGACGTGATGCTGTTCGGCTTTCTCGCCTACCTCGACAGCCCCTGGTACCTGGCGGGCATGGCCATCGGCTGGCTGATCCTCGACTATTTCAGCCTCTACCTGCCCCTCGCCCCCATGCGCAAGGCCAAGCACGGCTGAACCCCATGGCCCGTATTCTCGGCATCGGTATCGCGGTCCTCGACATCGTCAATCAGGTCGATGGCTACCCCGAGGAAGACAGTGAGATCCGCGCCCTGGCGCAGGACATCCGCCGTGGCGGCAATGCCGCCAACACCCTGACCGTGCTGGCCCAGCTGGGGCACCGTTGCCACTGGGCCGGCACGCTGGCCGACGACCTCGCCAGCCAGGTGATCGAGGAGGCGCTGGCGGCGGCCAGGGTGGCCACCGATTGTGTCCGGCCCGTGAAAGGTGGACATACCCCCACTTCCTGCATCACCCTCAACCGGCGTAACGGTTCGCGCACCATCGTCCACCACCGCGACCTGCCGGAATACGCCGCCGCCGATTTTCTGCGCCTCGACCTGACCCCCTTCGACTGGCTCCACTTCGAGGGCCGCAACGTGGCCGAATTGACGCAGATGCTGCGTCATGCCCGCCACACCTGCCCCGACACCCCCCGCTCGCTGGAGCTCGAAAAGCCGCGCGAGGGGCTCGCCCCGCTGGTCGTCGAGGCCGACCTGCTGCTCTACTCTCGCCCCTATGCCCTGGCACAGGGCGCCATCGCGGCCCTGGCCGAACGCGATGAGGCCGCGGCGGCCGAGGCCTTTCTCCTCGGCCAGCTCTCCATGGCACCGGAGGCCCTGCACGTCGTGAGCTGGGGCGAGCAGGGCGCCTATGCCATGGGCCCCGACCACCGGCTGCAACACAGCCCTGCCTTTCCCCCCCAGCAGGTGGTGGACACCCTGGGTGCCGGCGACACCTTCAACGCCGGCATGATCCACGCCACCCTCGCCGGCCTGCCCCTGGCCGATGGTCTGCGCCTCGCCTGCCGCCTGGCTGGCGACAAGGTAGGCCGCCCCGGTCTGCTCGGCCTGGATCCGGCGGCCGCGCAGGCATGAGCGACTGCCTGGTCGTCGGCGGCGGCATCATCGGCCTGCTCACCGCCCGCTACCTGCAGCAGGGCGGCGCCACGGTGAGGGTACTGGAACGCGGCGAACCCGGACGGGAATCCTCCTGGGCCGGCGGCGGCATCCTCTCCCCGCTGTATCCCTGGCGCTACCCCGCGGCCGTCAACAGCCTCGCCCGCTGGAGCCAGCGACACTATCCCGCCCTGTGTGAAGAGCTGCGCGCCGCCACCGGCATCGATCCGGAATGGACCCGCAGCGGTCTGCTGATCCTCGACCCGGAGCAGGACGGCGATGCCGAGCGCTGGGCGCGGGCCAACGGACAACCGCTGACCCACCTCGACAGCCGGGCCGTGGCGCGCCTCGAGCCCGCCGTCGGCCCGCGCCCCGGCGCCCTGCACCTGCCGGCCGTGGCCCAGGTGCGCAACCCGCTGCTGATGCAGGCCCTGCAACAGGATCTGCGCCAGTGCGGCGTGGCCCTGCAATCACACTGTCCCGTCACCGGACTCATCGTCGAGGGCGGACAGGTGCGCGGGGTGAAGACGCCGGCCGGTGAACAACGGGCTGCGCGGGTGGTCATCGCCGCCGGTGCCTGGAGCGGCCAACTCCTCGCGCAGCTCGGCCAGGCCCTGCCGGTGCACCCGGTGCGCGGGCAGATGCTACTCTATCGCGGCCGTCCGGATTATCTGCGCGCCATCGTCCTGCTCGAGGGGCACTACGCCATCGCGCGGCGCGACGGGCGCATCCTGGTCGGCAGCACCATGGAAGAGGCCGGTTTCGACAAGGGGGTCACCGCCGAGGCCCGTGCCGCCCTGATGGCCGCCGCCGAGGCCATGGTCCCGGCCCTCGCCGACTGGCCCATCGAACGCCAGTGGAGCGGCCTGCGTCCGGGCTCGCCCAGCGGCGTACCCTTCATCGGCCCCCACCCCCGCCTCGCGGGGCTGTACATCAATGCCGGCCAGCACCGCAACGGCGTGGTCACGGCCCCCGCCTCGGCGCGCCTGCTGGCCGACCTCATGCTCGAACGCCGCCCCATCCTGGAGGCGGCGCCCTATGCCATCGAACGCGACGCCCCCTCGCCGCTCCTGCAGGCCTGACAAGACCACGCGCACCGCGGGAGAAGACAGAAGGCCAGCCCCACATCCCCGGCCCGGCCCGGCCTGAGGCGATAGGAGACGGTAGGCGATTAGGTTTTTTCCGAAACGGACGATATACTTCAGGATTATGGTAGGAAATAACGATATGCCCATCGGGACAGACGTCGATGCACTGCTGGCCAGTCACGACATCTCCTCCACCCAGCAACGCCGTCAGATCGCGCGCATCCTCTTCGCCCGGCCCCAGCACCTGTCCGCCGAGCAGGTCCTCGAGCAGGTCAACGCCGAAGGCTACCGGGTCTCCAAGGCCACCGTGTACAACACCCTGGGGCTGTTCTCACGCAAGGGGCTGATCCGCGAAGTCGTCATCGATCCGAGCAAGGTCTTCTACGACTCCAACACCTCGCCGCATCACCACTACTACAACGTCAGCACCGGCACCCTCAGCGACATCGATGCCACCGACGTGGTCCTCGCCCAGCTGCCGACGATCCCGGAAGCGACCGAATTGGAAGGCATCGACGTCATCGTCCGCCTGCGCAATCGCGACTGAGGCCGGTTGTTTCACCGCCCCCGCTTCTCGTATACTCGCCCTCCCGTCAGCGCAGTAGATCGTCCCAATCCCCGCAGGCTTTTCTAGCACACGCCGATGTAGCTCAGTTGGTAGAGCAACTGATTCGTAATCAGTAGGTCGGAGGTTCGACTCCTCTCATCGGCACCATTCGTCACCCTGCACGGCGACGCGAATCGCGCTATTCCTCTTCCGGTTTCTTCTTCAGCCCGCTGGTATCCAACTGCACCACCACCGCGTCGGCCTTCTCGTCGGTGAAATGGGGCCGTTCTTCGCCACTCACCCCACCCAACTCGCGTTCGCGGGCGGTGATCAGGCTGAGACATTCGCGGATGTTGTTGATGGTCTCTTCGGACAGGGGATGACGCATGCCGGGCGGTGTGTAGGTCTCTTTGGCCACGTCGGTGAGGGTGCGGCGCATCATGCGCATGATGCGCAGTTCGATGGAGGGCTGTTCTTCGCTCATTGCTCTTGTTCTCCGCTGGTGATCGTTCTCAGTCTGCCACACTTCGGGGCATATCTCAGCATCCCTCTACGGCTTTGACCATGCGGCCTGTAATGCCTCCGCGTGCCGGACGACTGACCAGCAGACCCCTAACCACGGTACCGTCATGACCCTGTTCCTCCTGCTGTCCAGCCTGATCCTGATCACCGCCTTCCTGCTGCTGAGACGCCGCCGGCACTACGACTACAACCTGGCGGTGATCGGCGGAGGGGCGGCGGGGCTGGTCTCCGCCTATATCGCGGCCACCGT
>JANTGX010000042.1 GCA_024762755.1 Gammaproteobacteria bacterium | reverse complement strand
TTTACAATGAATGTGGTAGAAGAGTAAAAAAAATTATCCCTTGAGAGCTTGAGTGAGCCGGGTATTGACGCTGTTCCTGATTGGCGTGTCCCTCAATCGATAGAATGGAAGACGAGGGTATTCACCGGCCTGTAACAACCGGGGATCACGAATTCACGACGTGCCACTATGCTCGGCGCCGAGTCCCCCCCTGGTCATGACGTGTAAAGTAGCATATTTATATTTTCGGAAGTCATGAAGGTTTTTCTAGGCATGATATTCTCGTTCAATCCACTTCATCCTATTGAAAAGTTCGGTGAAAATAGATCAATCACGACCCAGAGGGAGTAATGCGGTTATCAGCACATCTATGAACATCGTGCCGCCCAATGGTACAGACGGTTTCAGGGAAGAGGATCTCTACTGGATGCAGCAGGCCTTGCGCCTTACTCGGCGGGCCGAGAAAGAGGGCGAGGTTCCCGTTGCAGCCATTCTGGTACGTGATGGCGAACTGCTGGCCGAAGGCTGGAATCGGCCTATCGGTCTGCATGATCCCTCTGCCCATGCCGAGATCATGACCCTGCGTTCAGCGGGTGAAAAAGTGGGTAACTACCGCCTACCCGGTAGCACCCTCTATGTCACCCTGGAGCCCTGCATGATGTGCGCTGGGGCGATCGTCCACGCCCGCGTGCAACGGCTGGTATTTGCTGCCAGTGATCCACGCACCGGCTCGGCAGGCAGTGTCTTTTCTCTCTTCGACGATCCTCGCCTGAATCACCGAGTGTTGGTATGTGGTGGTGTGCTGGCTGAAGAGAGTGGTGAGATGTTGCGACAATTCTTCCGTGGCCGGCGTGGCCGTGGGGCCAAACGATGTTGAATCGGGTCTTTTTATTCCTGACGACCCTCTGGCTGCTGCCGTTCATCGTACAGGCCGATACAGCGGCAGGGGACATCGAGCCCGTCGACGTCGAGATGCATCTACAGCGTGTCTCTCCGCACGCCTATTTCGTCCAGGGTCTGCCCGGTTCGGCCACGGAGAACCAAGGCTTTATCTCCAATGCCGGAGTCGTGATCACCAACGAGGGCGTGGTACTCTTCGACGCACTGGGCAGCCCTTCGCTGGCTGCTCTACTGCGCCAGCACATCCGCGAGATCACACCGCTGCCGGTGGTCAAAGTGGTGGTCAGTCATTACCATGCCGATCATGTGTATGGACTGCAGGTGTTCAAGGCCGAGGGTGCCGAGATCATAGCCCCGAGGGGTGCCTTGAACTATCTCGCCAGTGAGGTGGCTGAAGGGCGTCTGCAAGAACGGCGAGAATCACTCTTCCCCTGGGTCAATGACGAGACCCGACTGGTCCCTCCCGATATCATCGTCGACCATCCCTACCGATTCCAACTCGGTGGCCTCCATTTCGAGATCACGCCGCTGGGCTCTACCCACTCCGATGGCGATCAGACCCTCCGCGTGGAAGAGGAGGGCGTCCTCTTCTCTGGCGATCTCATCTTCGAGGGACGTATCCCCCTGGTTGCCGGCTCCGATCCCCAAGGTTGGCTGGAGGGCCTGCAACATCTCGATACCCATGGCCTCGAGGTGATCGTCCCCGGTCACGGCAGCGCCTCGCACGAACCCCAAAAGGCCGTTGCCTTCACCCGTGACTACCTGCGCTTTCTACACGACGGCATGGCAAAGGCGGTCGAGGAGATGTTGCCCTTCGACGAGGCCTATGCGGCCATGGATTGGTCGCGTTATGCCAACATGCCCGCCGCCGTCGCCAACCGCCTCAATGCCTACTATGTCTATCTCGGTCTCGAGGCCAAATCCATGGATGAATGAGTGTCTGTTGAGGCCACTGCGGATAGCGCGTATCCTATGCCGCCCCACGCCGCCTGCAACAGGCCGCCGTGAAACCCTCCGGAGAGGTGCCAGAGTGGCCGAATGGGACGCACTCGAAATGCGTTGACCCCTTACCGGGTCCGAGGGTTCGAATCCCTCCCTCTCCGCCATGTAACACCATAACCCTAAGCAATTCATATGCTTGGGGTTTTTTATTCGCCGCGTTTTTGATCCGATGTTACATCGTGGTGATATATAGCGGTTCGCCTGCAGCATCTATCCCATTGAAAAGGAGATGCTGTCATGCACTATCTGATCGCCCCCAACGGGATCTTCCGGTTCCAGATCCGCGTACCCAAACCCCTCGTGCCAGTCCATGGCCAGTTCATTCGCCAGAACCTTCAGACCCGGGACCGGGCCTTGGCCCAGCAACTGGCCTACAGGCTCGCCAATCACTGGACGGAGCGTTTTGACGCTGAAAGGTGAGTCAGGGAGTGCCCGCTGCCCGACGCTCTGCCCGTGTTGGCGGATCAGATCCCCGTGGCGACACCGGCGGTCCCCGTTGCGCCAGCGGAAGAAACCGCAGTGGAGCCATTGATGAGTTTTTCTCTGACCCTAAATCTGCCCAAAATTCGCTAAATATGCGGTCCGGAGCTTCCTGACCACGGGTCGGGCAATACAACTGCTCTCCCGCCTTCCGTTCCATGTGCACTGCTGTCTCTCCCTGCCGCAACTCCACATCGACTCTATTTTTACCGGAGATCTGCCAAGGGCCCTTGATTCCCAGCATCTTTGTGTAGAAGTCGACGTTTCTGACTCCGCCGTACCCTAAACCGGCCCGCTCTATATGGGTAAGATCTGTTTTTTTTGAAGGCCATTTACATATGCATTGACAATGCAGGAACCCTGCGCATGGTGTCTCTCTGGGTTCGGTCGATCACCCGGCTATTTCCATCCCCTGTCTTTGCCCGGAAAATGCGCATTACTGGAGCAACGCACTCGGTTGTCGCTCAGCTTGGCCTTGCTATAGACTGCCGAAAAGGCGCAAGGACGAGCCTCACCATCTACTCGGAGAAAGGGGAAGAATGATGAAGGCGCTGAAATCTTTACATTGTCTATCGCTTGTTTTCCTCGTCTGGTCGCTGGCGCTCCCTGCCCTGGCGGGAGAGAAAGGGCCTGGTCACCGCGCCGGTCAGGTCAAGGCCATGACCCAGAACCTCTATGTCGGTGCCGATCTGTTTCGCATACTCGAGGCCACGACAGCCGATGAGATTCCTCTCAAGGTGGCCGAAACGTTGGGTGTGATCCAAAGCACCAATTTTTACGAGCGTGCGGAGGCGATCGCCGACGAGGTGGCGGAGAAGCGCCCGGACATGATCGGCTTGCAGGAGGTCTCCCTCATCCGTGTCCAATCGCCTGGTGATTATTTCTACGGCAATCCGCAAAATGCAGAAACGGTCCTCTACGACTATTTGCAGATACTGATGGATGCGCTGGCACGGCATGGCCTGCATTATCGGGTGGCCTCGGTGGTGGACAATGCCGACGTGGAGATGCCCGCTTTTGCCGGCCTCGATGGCCGTGGGAACCCCCAATTCGACGATGTTCGACTGAGTGATCGTGATGTCATTCTGGCTCGGAAGAACATCAGGACTGACAATCCCCTGTCTGCCAATTATCAGGTCAATCTGCAAATTGCCGTGGCCGGGGTGAATATCCCCTTTACTCGGGGTTACACCATGGTGGATGCCGATGTCAGGGGAAAGCGATATCGTTTCGTCAATACGCACCTGGAGGTGTATGGCGAAGGCGCCATCAATGCGATCCAGGCGCTGCAGGCCCAGGAACTCATCGGCATTCTCTCGAGTGAATCGTTGCCCGTGGTCTTGGTGGGCGACTTCAATTCCTCTCCCGTGGATCCTGTCGATCCGCTTACCGGTGCCGTGCCGCCCTATGCGCAACTGACATGGGCAGGTTTTCTGGATGCCTGGGTGATGGATGGCACCACCGATCCAGGCTTCACTTGTTGCCAGGATGAAGACCTTCGAAATCCCGCGTCTGCCCTGAGCATGCGCATCGATCACATCCTGTTTCGTAGCGATTTGAATCTGCTTCCGGTGACGCCGGCCTTCCGCGTCGATGCCGAGACAGTGGGTGACGAGGAGGATGACAGGACGCCTTCCGGCTTGTGGCCGTCCGACCATGCCGGTGTCTTTGCCCGGCTAACGTTTCCCGTTGGGCACAAAGGCCATTCGAAACAGAATAAAGTGAAGCATTGACCGGTAATCTGATGGAACAGGATGCTGGCAGGGAAACGAAGGCCCAGATCTTTCTCGAGCATGCTGCTCTACGATCTTTGGTTCTTTGTTGATCGTCGACACACTCGAAAAAGGACGCCGAAGGGCATTTGATTCCGAGTCCTTACGCCATCGGCGGCACTTCGTGATGGATGGACCGTCATGGAATTTTTGCCTTGGAAATTTCTGATCCATCACTTCCCCGCATTCCAGGGGATGTCGGGGCACAACGCTTCGACGGCATGGATACCGGCATGCACCGAGACAATGAATATGATCAGGCCATCCCCGGAAAGACCACGAAAGTTCACGCATTCTCTTATTCCAACTCCGTGATCCATCTCACCGGAAGAGACATCGGCAGGGCACCTTATCCGTTGCTGGCGTTCCCCTTGGAGGCTTCGGCCTGCAGTTCCAAGAGTTCATCTGCCACACCGGCGGCGTGCGTCAGCTCGGCCACGTTGTCCTTGGTGAAGAAGCCCTGGAATTCGCCGAAGCGCTGCACGTACTCAATGATCAGGGAGGAATGCTCCGAGGCATTGGAGAAGATCTGTTTCAAACCTTCCTCCTTGGAGCCGATGACGTCCAGCAGGAAGTCCTGTCCCTCCTGCCGAATCTGGTCCACCACGTACTCGATGTTCTCCTGCCCGTGACGTTCGCCGTCGCGCACGGCGATGGCCAGGTGATGCAGGCGCGGACCGTAGTTGCGCACGAAGGTCTCAGTGGGCGACGGCAGCTTTTCCAGGTGATTGACGAAATAGGGCGTGTTGTTGGCCGTGAACACCTTTGCCGGGCTGCGGATCTCGTCGTCGAAATGCACGCTCTTGGTGACATTGGTGGACGAGTTCTGGCCCTTGATGTCGTAGGAACCCCAGTAGTAATAGCTGGAGAGTGACAGCCATTCGAGGATGGCCACTTCGCGGTTCTGGCTGTAGACCCGCGTCGCCAGGTGGTCGATGGGCAGCAGCAGGTCGTCGATTTCCCGTTTCTTCTGCAGGGCCTTGGCGGTCTGGTAGGCCTCCTGCACGTCCGGCCGGATGGCGCTGATGCCAAGGGCGTAGACCCGCAGCTGGCCGGGCTCGCGCTCCATGTAACCCACCACGTTGTGGGTATACGGCGAGGGCTTGCTCAGGGCCACGTTGCCCGGCATCTCCATCCGGCGCACCTGGTCCTGGTTGAAGAAACGGAATTCGCGTTCCTTTTGCAGTTCGACGACGTCGTGCAGGTCGTTGACACGCAGGATCTCGCCCATGTAACGGCTGTTCGGCTTGCGTGCACCGATGGGATAGACCTCGTTGAGACTGCGAAATATGCCCTGGATCTGGGGATTCTTGATCTCCCGCACCAGCAGGTCGGGGTATTTCGGGTCGATGCGTAGGATGTGGGTCCAGTGGCTCTCGCTCTCCAGCGTCACCAGGTAGTGATAGGGCGTCATCAGACACAGTTCGGCCACGTATTCCACGGAGTGGCCGGGGTCTACGGTCATCATGATGGCGTCGACCTCGAGGATGCGCTCGGTGAGCCCGACACGGTCGCGTTCCTCCAACAGTTTGACCAGATATTCTTCGAAAAAGGGTGAGTTTTCTTTGTCGCCGTGACGGGCGAATTCCAGGGAGTGGGTCATGGGAAAACCTCCAGCATACTGAAGGGATCATTGTCTGCCTTTGGTGAGAAGCCCGTCAACCGAAGCGCCCTTGTCTGTGTTCATTATGGGGGAGATATGGGGCACCGGCGCAGCAGGCCCCGCGTCTCGGGTACATGAGGACAACCCTGTGGCACAGAGGATTTTCTGTCTTCGTCATGCTCTCATGTTCTTTACCGGGCTATCGACCTTCGCCGCCGAGGCGATTAAGCTGTGCTTACTACACCCAATTTCATGGTTCAAAAAATGCAACACACTCCCCTGGAAAGTGAACGAAAGATGCTGCTCGACGCCGAACCGGAAGCGCGTTTTCTCTACGCACTGACTCGCATGGTGGAATGCGAGGAAGTCTGGAGTCTTGGCGATGCCGACGGCTGGTACGTCAACGAGCAGGAGCAGGGCGATGTCATCGCCATTTGGCCCTACGAACAAATGGCCATGGAAAGCGCCAGCGGCGTGCTTGAGGGGCTTTTGCCGCAGTCCACATCCCTCGAACAGTTCGTCTATACCCTGTTGGAGCGTTGCCGCGACGCCGACATCGAACTGGAAGTGATGCCCCTACGCGAAGTGATCGGAAAACGACTCAGTGCCGATGCTCTGTTCGATATCCTGCATAACATGCTGGATACTGGACAATATTTTCTTGAGGGTTGAGGAAGGCGCCGTCGGCTAGGCACAGATGCTGATTCAGAGCGTGGAATTTATTTTTCTGCGGCCAATCGGTAGCGAGATACATCACCGAAAGACACTGCCACGCGGTTAACGAGTCACTGCCGTCCCGCTTACATGGGTTATGTGGTATGGCATTCAAATGCCTTTGCATTGGTGGGCTGAATTTTTTAGACTGCCTGAGATACGTCGATGCGTCTGAAAACACAGATAATAGATTGTTTTCGTGGGTTATTGTGGGTGGCCAGCCGAGTCAATCTACCTGCAAAAGACCGGTAGACCCGTCCGCGAGTCCTGTCAAAAGAAGACGCAACGCAGTGGCCTGGTCCGCATGGCCATCGCCATGCTCAAACGAGTTTCATCCGAGGTAGTGATCGTGCGTCCCATCCACCACGCCCTGGTACTGAATTTTCATCAACCCGCCGGAAACCTCCAGTATCTCCTCGAGCACGCGCCCTGGGAGGCGAAGGAGATCCTGTTCTCCCTCGATCGCATGCCACGCAGCCTGTGGGGCTGGGAAGAACAGGCGCGAGTGCATCTCTCGCTCTCCGGCACCCTGCTCGAGACCCTCTCCGACCCCGCCTTCCAGCAGCAGGTCTATGGCATCATCGACTGCGGCGCGCTCCTCTGGCATTTGCAGAACGAGCAACTGTTCTCCATCCTCGGTACCGGCTACTACCACCCCGTGCTGCCCCTGATACCCCCAGCAGATCGCGAAGAACATCTGGCGCGCTGGTTGGGCATTGCGCGCCACCTGTTCCATCGCGATCATTTCGACGGCTTCTGGCCTCCGGAGATGGCCTTCAGCATGGAGCTCATTCCCCTACTGCGCCGTTTCGGTTATCGCTATGTACTGGTGGACAGTGAGCACGTCAGGCCCAAGGGCAAGATGCGCTGGGAAGAGATCCTCTACCGTCCGCATATCGCCCGCTACGGGGGTGAAGAGATCACCGTGGTGGTGCGTGACCGCAGCCTTTCGGACGCACAGGAGGCGGGCATGGAGCCCGGCTGGTTCATCCATGAGGTGACGGAACGGACCCGCTGGTGCGATTTCCCGCCCCTGGTGACCACGGCCTCCGACGGCGACAACGGCGGCTGGTTTCGCAATGTGCGCATGGAGAGCAATTTCTGGGGCGCCTTCTACCGGCCCCTGCTCGAGCAGGCGCGGGCCGGTGGTGCCGTGCGCCCGACCTTCATCCACGACTATATAGACCGCCATGGGGTACATGGTGAGGTGGAGGTGGACACCGGCGCCTGGAATACCGGCTGGCACTCGGGGCATGGATTCAGCCAGTGGACCGGATCGGAGACCCAGCGCAATACCTTGGGACGGCTGTCCGGCGCCAGTGAGGCCATTCACCGCGCACGTTGGGAGATCGGCGAGAGGTTCGCCCATTCCGCCGAATTGCATGGCCTGCTGGAAGAGGCCGTGTGGCGCCTGCTGCGCAGCGAGACGAGTTGCAATTTCTATTGGGGGGAAGACTGGGTATCCCGCGCCGATGCCGACCTGGAGGCGGCACTGCACCACCTGCACCAGGTGCGCAAACGGATGTGACGACACGTGGCGGAGAGACGCCTGCGTGCTTGCTCCCCGTCCACCCCCTTCGGTACCCTGACGCGGCGTGGTGTTATTGCGGTCGTCGTTTTCGACCGTGGTTCCTCGGACCGCCCGTCAGGGTCCTTAATTCCAATCCATAGCGGGTCTTGCCCTATGTACATCGTCATGGTCGCCTCAGAGTGTGCGCCGGTCGCCAAGGTCGGCGGGCTGGCCGACGTGATCTATGGACTCAGTCGGGAATTGGAGATCCGAGGCAATGCCGTCGAGATCATCCTGCCGAAATACGACTGCATGCGTTACGACCACATCAGGGACCTGTCGGTCAGCTACGAGAATCTGCAGGTCCCCTGGTTCAACCGCCAAGTGCCCTGCACCGTGTGGTTCGGACACGTGCACGACCGCCGCTGCTATTTCATCGAACCCCACTCGGAGGAGCACTTCTTCGAACGTGGCAGCTATTACGGCTTCCCCGATGAACACCTGCGCTTCGCCTTCTTCAGCAAGGCGACCATGGAGTTCATGTACAAGACGGGCAAGCGTCCGGACGTCATTCATACCCACGACTGGCAGACGGCCCTGATCCCCGTGTTGCTGTATGAGCTCTACGCCCACCATGGAATGCCGGATCAGCGTGTCTGCCACACCATCCACAACTTCAGGCATCAGGGCATCGTTGGCGAGGACGTCCTCTGGATGAGCGGTCTCGGCCGACCCGAATACTATGCCGCGCCCGATCGCCTGCAAGACGACTTCACCCACGCGGCGCTCAACCTCACCAAGGGCGCCATCACCTATGCCAACTTCGTCACCACCGTCTCGCCCACCCATGCCTGGGAGGTGTGCAACACGGACCAGGGCTATGGCCTTGGCCCGACCCTGACGCGCCATGCGGATAAATTCGGCGGTGTGCTCAATGGCCTCGACTACGATATGTGGAATCCCGGCACAGACGTTTATATTCCGCATCATTACTCCGCCGACGACCTGAGCGGCAAGTACGCCGACAAGCAGGCCCTGCGAGGACGCCTGATGCTGCAAGAGGCCTACAAGCCGGTGATCGCCTACGTGGGCCGGCTGGATACGCAGAAGGGCGTGCACCTCATTCGCCACGCCCTTTTCTATGCCCTCGAACAGGGCGCCCAGTTCGTACTGCTCGGCGCGAGTCCGGAACTCGGCATCAACGACGACTTCTGGCAGCTCAAGCATCATTTGAACGAAAACCCGGACTGCCATCTGGAGATCGGCTACGACGAGGAACTCGCCCACCTCATCTATGCGGGCGCGGACATGATGGTCGTGCCCAGCCTGTACGAACCCTGCGGCCTGACCCAGATGATCGCCCTGCGCTATGGCGCGGTGCCCATCGTGCGCGCCGTGGGTGGCCTCGCCGATACGGTCTTCGACCGCGACTATTCGTCCAAGCCGATGCACGAGCGCAACGGCTACGTCTTCCACCAGGCCGACTTCGCCGGCCTCGAATCCGCCATGTCACGCGCCATCGGCCTCTGGCATCACCACCCCGATGAATTTCATCGGCTCATTCGACAGGGCATGGCCTACGATTATTCGTGGAACCACCCGGGTCGGGACTACCTCAACATCTACGAACACATTCGTCACTTATAGGGAGAAGCGCGCACATGAACATTCCAGAATATGTCGACGGCCTACCGGCCATCTCCGGCTTCGAAGGCATCGTCGACGAGGCCCTGCAGGCCAAGGCGGGCCAGCCGGTGTTTCTTCCGGACAGCCACATCGACTTCAACAATACTCGAGCCACCTGCGCCATTGCCCTGCACATGCATCAGCCCCTGATCCCCGCTGGCGGGGACGACCTGCGCACCGCCGAGATCATCAGCAACCTGCAATACATGATGGAGCATCCGGACATCGGCGATAACCACAATGCCTCGGTGTTCCACTGGTGTTACAAGCGCATGGGTGAGTTCATCCCCCAGCTCGTGGGCGAGGGCAAGGCACCGCGGGTGATGCTGGAATATTCAGGCACCCTGTTTCATGGCCTGCGCAAGATGGGCCTGGACGACGTCTTCGACAACCTGAAGAACATCACCTGCAATCCCGACTATGCGGGCTGCGTCGAATGGCTCGGCATGCCCTGGGGACATCCGGTGGCGCCGTCCACCCCGGTGCAGGACTACCGCCTGCACGTGAAGGCCTGGCAGCAGCATTTCGCCGGCATCTTCGGCATCGAGGCCCTGCAGCGCGTGCGCGGCTTTTCACCCTCGGAGATGGCCCTGCCCAATCATCCCGACGTGGCCTATGAATTCGTCAAGACGCTGAGGGATTGCGGGTACCAGTGGGTGCTGGTGCAGGAGCACACCGTGGAGCAGCCGGAAGACGGTTGGAACCCCCGTCGGCCCCATTTGCCGCACCGTCTGGTCTGTACCAACTCCCGGGGCGAGACGGCGGAGATCATCGCCATCGTCAAGACCCAGGGCTCGGACACCAAGCTGGTGGCGCAGATGCAACCCTGGTACGAGGCGCAGAGCCTGCAACACGAGACCCTGGCCGGACGCTCGGTACCGCCACTGGTGACCCAGATCGCCGACGGTGAGAACGGCGGTGTGATGATGAACGAATTCCCGCCCAAGTACATGGAGGTGGTGCGCGCCGCCTCCGGCAGTGATGTGCCCATGATGAATGCCACCGAATACCTCGAACATCTGTTCAGTCTCGGCATCCAGCAGGCCGATCTGCCGGCCGTTCAGCCCATCCATCAACGCCGCATCTGGGAACGCATGAAGCCGGGCGATGGCCCGGAGAAACTGGAGCAGACCATCAAGGAACTCAAGCAGGAGGACGGCAGCTTCAGCATGGACGGCGGCAGCTGGACCAACGATCTCTCCTGGGTCAAGGGCTACGAAAACGTACTCGGCCCCATGGAGGAGGTGAGTCGGTTGTTCTACGAACGGGTGATCAAGGCAGGTGTGCCTAGTAACGATCCCCGCTACCGCAACGCCTTGTTCCATCTGCTGGTGTCGCAGACCAGTTGCTTTCGCTACTGGGGTCAGGGTCAGTGGACCGAGTACGGCCGCGAGATCTGCCGCCGCGCCATTGAGATCCTGGAACACGATTTCGAAAAGAAGGCAGGATGATGCGCCTGGACCCCGAACTGCAGAAGATCATCGAATCTCGTCATCACGATCCCTTCAGCGTGCTGGGTCGTCACGAGACCGCCGCTGGCCAGGTGGTGGTGCGCGTCTTCCTGCCCCATGCAGAGAGCGTGACCATCGCCGAGGGCGAGTTGTCCATGACGCGCCTCGAGGGCACCGACGTCTTCGAATGGCGTGGTGATGCCGCCCGTGTGCCGGCGCGCTACCGGCTCATCTGGCGTGACGACGAACACCG
>JANTGX010000041.1 GCA_024762755.1 Gammaproteobacteria bacterium | reverse complement strand
CGCGCGGTGGGGTGCGCACGAACCAGCGGATGGCCAGCCAGACAGCCACCAGCAGGCCGAGCAACAGGAGCAGGCGTGGCATCTCAGTCGTGGCCGAGGCGCAGCCGCCGATGGCCCTGGCGGCGCTGGAAGTCCTCCAGTGCCGTCAGGCCACCGCTCGCGTACACCGCCACCTCGCCCAGCAGTTGGCGCAGTTGCTGCGCACTGCCGGCATCGAAGGGGCCGTAGGCGCCGCCGCTGAGTCGCGCCAGCTGGCGCAGGACGTTCGCCGCGTGCGGGTCGTGGCCCTCGTGGAAGAGAAACAGCGGCACGCCGAGCAGGCCCAGGCGGCCCGCCAGGTCCCCCAACTGGTCGGCGGGTTCTTCCACGCAGTCGCCGATGAAGACCACTGCATCGACCTTGTGCTGGCGACGCTCGTCGAGGGCGTGGCGCAACACACGGGCGATCTGGGTATGCCCGGCGAGACAGCGCACGGCGGTCATCTCCTGGCGCAGCCGGGTGCTCTGGCGCAGCCAGGACGAGGCATGGAACTCGTTGAAGCCGCGGTAGTGGCAGAGCTGGATCTGCAGGCCGCCGAGGCGTGCACTGGCGTCGAACATCTCTGCCTGCAGGTGACTGGCGTGGTCCCAGGTGGCCTCGCGGCTGGCGGTGGCATCGAGGGCGAAGATCAGGCGCCCCTTGGCCGGCCCGGTGGTCGCCGGTGGCGTGGCCGCGGCCTTTTGCAGAAAGGCGTCGATGTCCCGGCGGGTGGCTGGTGGTCGTTTGTCGTCGCCCATCTCAGGCCTCCCGCGGCGTTACCCGGGCGGCGCACTGGCGGGCACGCGCGCGGGCCTGGTCGATGTCCGTGCCGCGGGCCAGGGCCACGCCCATACGCCGGCGGCGGTGGGCTGCCGGTTTGCCGAACAGGCGCAGGTCCGAGCCGGGCACGCGCAGGGCCTCGGCGAGGTTGTCGAAGCGGATGGCGCTGGCCTCGCAGCCGCCATAGATGACCGCGCTGGCGGCGGCCTCGCGCAGAGCGGTGTCCACCGGCAGGCCGAGGATGGCGCGGGCATGCAGCTCGAACTCGTTCTGCCACTGACTGCTCATGGTGACCATGCCGGTGTCGTGCGGGCGTGGGCTGACCTCGCTGAACCATACCCGGTCGCCCTTGATGAACAGCTCGACACCGAACAGGCCGCGTCCGCCGAGGCTGTCGGTGATCTGGCGGGCGATCTCCCGCGCGCGGGCCAGGGCCTTGTCGGCCACGGGCTGCGGTTGCCAGCTCTCCACGTAGTCGCCGTGTTCCTGACGATGGCCGATGGGCGCACAGAAGTGGGTGCCCACGCTGCCGTCGGCCTCGAGCGCGCGTACCGTGAGCAGGGTGATCTCTTCATCGAACTCGATGCGTTCCTCGACGATCACCCGCGTGCCGCTGACGCGTCCGCCCTGCAGGGCGTGTTCCCAGGCCGCCTGGACATCCTCGGGGCCGTCGATCTGCGACTGCCCCTTGCCGGAGGAGGACATCACCGGCTTGACGATACAGGGATAGCCGACGCCGCCGTCGATGGCCATGCGCAGCTGGTTCAGCGAGTCGGCGAAGGCGTAGCGGGAGGTGGGCAGCTCCAGCTGCTCCGCGGCGAGCACGCGAATACCCTCGCGGTTCATGGTCAGCTGGGCGGCGCGGGCGGTGGGGATGACCTCGGCCAGACCCTCGCGTTCGATCTCCGCCAGGGTATCGGTGGCGATGGCCTCGATCTCCGGCACCACCAGGTGCGGCCGTTCCTGCTCGATGAGCCGGCGCAGGGCGGCGCCGTCGGTCATGTCGAGGGTGTGCGCGCGATGGGCCACCTGCTGCCCCGGCGCCCCCTCGTAGCGGTCTACGGCGATGGTCTCCACCCCCAGGCGCTGCAGGGCGATGATGACCTCCTTGCCCAGTTCCCCGGCGCCCAACAGCATCACGCGGGTGGCGCCGGGCGACAACGGTGTGCCGATGTTCATGGGCGGCTGCCTCCCTGGGCGAAACGCTGGACGAAGGCCTGCACGGCCTGTTGCACGACCGGCGGCTGGTCGCTGCCGCGGATATCGGCCAGCAGCAGCGGGCGCAGGACGGGCAGGAACAGCAGATCGGCGAGCAGGCTGTCGAAGGCCTGTTGGCCGCTCTCCGCCAGGCGCCGCAGAAACCGGGCGCGCAGGGCATCGTCGTAGAGCGCCTCCCAGACCCGTCCGGCGATGGCCGCGAGGACCTCCGGATGGCCGCCCAGGGGCGCCACCAAGACCTCGCCGAGCAGGGCGATCACCGCCGCCCGGTCACCGGCACCGGCGACGCCGCGCAGGGTGGCGGCCAGGCTCGCCGGCTCGCTGCCGTCGCTCAGCATGCGACGCAGGCGTCCGGCGATGGCCGCGAACAGGGTCGCCTCGATGGCCTCGTTCTCCAGCAGGCCGCAGAGCACGTTGCAGGGCTCGGCCGGCAGCTGCGGCAGGGCCGCGGCCAGCAGTGCCGTATGTTCCTGCTGGCGCACCGCCACGTCGGCGATACCCTGCAGGCCGACGAATTGCCACTGCTCGAATCCCTGCTCGCCGCGGAAGTATTCCAGCGCATGCGCATAGTGGGGGGAGGGCGGGTTGCCGAGGCGCAGGGCGATGTGCGCGTGCAGGTAGGCCATCTGCTGTTCGTTGGGGGTGAAGCCGAAGGGGTTGTCCGCCGGGGCCTCGCCGCCCTCGGCCGCCGCCTGCAGCAGGCGGTGCAGGAACTCGTCGCGCGTCGCCTGCACCAGCAGGCCGCGTTCGTCGAGGGGGAAGCGCAGAAACCACAGGTGTGGCTGCGCCTCGGCGGGTTGCAGCAGGATGCCCAGCCAGGCCGCCTGCTGGAAGGGGGAGGGCCAGGGCTCGCGGGCCTCCTCGAAGGCGAGCAGACGCTCGGCCGGGAGCTCGGCGATGCGCCGGCCGAGATCGAAGAACAGCGGCCGGGCATCGATCTGCTGCAGAAAGTCGTGCAGGGTGAGAGGGACTGTGGTCACGCGAAGACTCCGCCAGGGACGAGGCGTGGATTCTAGCAGCTGCGCCGGCCGCGGGCTCGGCGAGCATCGCCGGGGCGGGTGGCGTCTACGGCACGCTGAGGCTGCGCCGAGAGTCCAGTACCCGGCTCACCTCGGCCATGCAGCGGGGGCGTTGCGCGGGATCCTTGGCCAGCATTTGCAGGATCAGTGCGTCGAGGGCCGGGTCCAGCGCCGGGTTGTGCTGACGGGGTGCACGGGGTGTCGCCGACAGGTGTTGCGCCAACACGCTCTGCGCGTCGCCCATGAAGGGCAGCCGGCCCGTGTGCAGGAGGTAGAGCAGGATCCCCAGGGCGTAGATGTCCATGGCCGGGCCGCTGTCCTTGCCCGCGGCCTGTTCCGGGCTCATGTAGGCGGGCGAGCCCATCACGGTCCCCACTTGGGTCATGCCGTTGGCGCGGGCCAGTTTGGCCAGGCCGAAGTCCATGATCTTCACCTGCTGGTCGGCGGTGAGCAGGATATTGGCGGGCTTCAGGTCGCGGTGGATGACGCCCTGCCGGTGGGCGTAGTCGAGCGCCTGACTGAGTTGCAGGCCGATGTCGATGGCCAGGGTCGGCGCCATCGCCTCGCCGGCGCGCAAGTGTTCGCCCAGCTCGGTGCCGTCCACCAGCTCCATGGCGATCCATGCCGCGTCCTCGCTGGCGAGGAAGTCGAAGACCTGCACGATGTGGGGGTGGCTGAGCTTCGCCAGGGCCTTGGCCTCGCGCTCGAAGCGCTGGACGAACGGGGCGTCTTGCATGAGGTGCGGGGCGAGTTGTTTGAGGGCCACGTCGCGGTCGAGGATCTCGTCGTGGGCGACGTGTACCAGGCCCATGGCGCCGCGGCCGAGTTCGGACTGGATCCGGTAACGCCCACCCACCCGCGGCGTACTGTCCGCTGGCGGTGCCGCGCGCACCACCGTCTGCTGGACGCCGTCATCTGCCCCGGCTGGCGCCGAGACCTGCGCCAGCGCCTCCTGCCAACGGCCTGCCTGCGCCGGGTCGAGGGTCAGCGACAGGGCCTGCCGATAGAGGGCCTGGCTGCGCGTGGGATCCTGCGCGGCGAGCCGCTCGGCCTCCCCGGCACGTCCCTCGGCGAGCCGGCCGGCGCGTACCACGGCGCCCGGCAGCTGGGCCCACAGGGCCAGCAGCACGAACAGCAACGAGCCACCCCACAGCACGGCGCGGGTGGTCACCTGATAGGGCTGCAGGCCGGGCTCGCGCTGCAGGTTCTGAAAGAAGCTGGCGACCCGCTCCAGGGCGCTGCTTCCCTGCTCCGGTGCCATGAGCGTGTCGAGGTATTCGGGGGCCAGGCTGGGCATGACGACGAGGGCGATCAGCAGGGCGACCTGGGCGACGCGGGCATGTAGCAGCCAGTGACGGACGATCTGGGGCTTGTGCACCACGGCCGGGGTCAGGGCCACGGCGCGCCGGGCGTGCAGCCGTGTGGTGTGAGCGGCATCGGAGAGCCATTGGGCGGCGGGTCGTTGCATGCAGAACCGGGGTGTGCGGATGGAGGAGATTGCTGGTTGTAACGTCTCGCGGGGAATTTTCTGAAGCGCACCGAGCGCGTCCGGCAGTCGCCGGCGGGCCGCCTCAGTGGCCGTCGCGATAACCGAATTCGCCCTGCCACTGGCCATGACGAAAGTCCAGCCGTAGCCAGTGCGGCACATAGGGGCCGGGGCGGGCGATGGGTAAGTCGGTCAGTGGCGGCTCGTCGCCTTCGTAGTCGCGCCCGCAGTGGCGGGTCATCACCGGGCGGAAGCACAGGCGCAGGCCGGGCAGGGCGGTGGCGCAGAGGCCCTCGTCGGCGCTGCCCGCGCCGTGGTGGAAGCGTACCTGTTTGCGGATCAGGCAGCTGAAATAGAGCTCCATCTCCACCGTCAACGGGTGATCGGCGTCGAGCGCCGAGGCGGCGGCGGGGGTGAGTTGCAGGGCGACCTGGCGGCCGGCGATTTCGATACTCGGGGGCATGATCAGTCCTCGCTGGGTTGCCCGGCGCTGCGCGGTGCGGCGGGCAGGGTGAAGTAGAAGGTGGCGCCACGGCCGGGTTCGGCCTCGGCCCAGAGGGTACCGCCGTGCCGGTTGATGATGCGCGCCACGGTGGCCAGGCCGATGCCCTCGCCGGGGAATTCACCGGCCTGGTGCAGGCGCTGAAAGGGCACGAACAGCTTGTCGGCATAGCGCATGTCGAAGCCGGCGCCATTGTCGCGGACATGGCAGACCTGTTGCCGGTCCTGCACCTGACAGCCGAACTCGATCTCGGCACGATCCTGGCCGGCGGTGTATTTCCAGGCGTTGCCGAGCAGGTTCTCCAGGGCGATGCGCAACAGGCCGGGATCTCCCCAGGCCTGCAGGCCGGGCTGGATGCTGACACTCACCCGGCGCCCGGGCTCGCCCTGGCGCAAGTGCTCGACGATATCGCGGGCGATGGCGCTCAGATCAACGTGGCGGGAGTGCAGCTGGCTCTGGCTGATGCGCGAGAGCTGCAGTAGGTCCTCGATCAACCGGCCCATGCGTTGCGCCGCGTCGCGCACCCGCTGCAGATATTGCATGCCCTCGGCATCGAGCTGCTCGGCATGGTCCTCCTGCAGGGCCAGGCTGAAGCCGTCGATGCTGCGCAGGGGCGCGCGCAGGTCGTGGGAGACGGCATAGGCGAAGCTCTCCAGCTCGCGGTTGCTGGCCTGCAGGGCGCGGGTGCGTTGCTTGACCTCGTCTTCCAGCCGCTCGCTGAGGCTGGACAGGTCACGACAGGCGGCCCGATGGCGCTCGGACTCCCGGCGCAATTCCTGGTTGAGCCCGGCCAGGCGTTGGTAGGCCTCGGTCAGCCGCGCCTGCATGTCGTGCAGGGCGTGACTGAGCTGGTCGATCTCGTCGGCCCGCGGGTCGTCGGCGGGGCGCGCCGGCGGCAGCGGCGGTGGCGCGGCGCCCAGCTCCAGGGCCCGGGCGTGGCGTGCCAGGGCATCGAGGCGACGGGTGACGGTGAGCTGGAACAGCAGGAACACCACGCCCACCACCACCAGGGTCTTGAGGCCATTGCCGAGCAGGACGAAGGCGGCCTTGCCCATCAGGTGGCGGTACACGGGCTCCAGGCTGGCGACGATGACCACGGTGCCGATATGGCGCTCGCGGCCCTTGTACCGCATGACCAGTTCGAAACGGTGCGAGAGGCGGCGGCTGCCGGGGCCGAGGCGGATCTCGGCCGGGCGACGACCGCGCTGCCAGCGAACCCGTCCGTCGACCTCGATGAAGGCGGCTTCGACGTGGGGCAGGGCGAGGATGCCGTCGAGCTGGGCCTTGATCTGACGTTCATCGAGGGTCCACACGCTGCGCCGCAGGCTGCCGCCGAAGCTCTTCTCGATCTGCAGCAGTTCCGCGTGGATGGCGCGGGTCTCGTGGCGCAAGTCGGAGTAGAGCTGGAGGGCGGTGATCAGCAAGGCCAGGGCCGAACTGACCAGGACCAGGCCGATGACCAGGCGGCGGGCGAGGGGACTGTGCAGGCCGAGGCGCGTGGTCGCCCAGCCACCCAGGCGACGTGGCCTGGCCTGCGGTGTGGGTCGGGTGGTGCTCAAGGGTGCGGCTGGAGACCGCGCAGGGTCTCGTCAAAGAGCCGTGCGTAGGTGCCATCGCGTCGCATGGCGCGCAGGGCCTCGGCCAGCCGTGGCACCAGATCGGCGTGGCGTTCGTGCAGCATGAGGAACATCTCGCGCGACTTCACCGGCGGCTCGAGTTGGCGCACGTCGTCGAGCCGCAGGTCCTGGATCGCCTGCAGGCCTTGCCAGCGCTCACTGACCGCCACGTCGATGCGGTCGTTGGCGAGCAGGCGCATGAGCTGCCGGGTGTCCTCGGCGGTGGCCAGGCTGTGGGTCTCGCGCAGGTTGCGCTCGAGGATCTTCCAGCCGGCGACGATGCCGACCGCGTAAGGCGCCAGGCTGCGCCAGCCCGCGGGGGTGAAGGGGTGTCGGCGGGTGAAGGCCATGAAGTCGAAGTCGAGCAGTTTCTCGGGCACGCGGCGCAGATGGGGAAAGGCCTCGGTGATCTCCGCCACGCGCAGCAGGTCGCCATCGACGATGCCGGCATTGGCCTCCTCCAGGGCGCGCTGCGCCGGCAGTTGCACGATCTCGATGTCCCGCCCGAGGCGGCGGAAGGCCTCGCTCGCCAGGCGGTCGACGAAGCCGCTCTGGGCCGGCGTGGAGTGGGGTGCGCGCACACCCGAGGCGAGCAGCAGGGCCGGTGCACTCAGGGCCGGCCCGGCGAGGGGCGTGAGGAGGCCGAGCAGGATGAGTGTGTGCAAGCGTTTGGGGATTCGCATGGTGTCTCCGCGGCTCGGTGTGGCCGGTGGTCCCGTGTCGCCGGCCTCGCCCCCTCGTCCGGCGAATCGTGCCAGCCAACGGCGCCTCCGGCCACGATGAGGGCCCCGCCCTGCTCGGGCGCATCCCTCAACAATAGACCCTGCGGCCCGCAATGGGCAGCGCCGGTGGTCGGGAGGCGCCGCTGCCGCCCCAAATCCGGGTAAACTCGCACCCCATGCTGAGTTTCCAACGAGTCACCCTGCGGCGCGGCGCGCGCCTGCTCCTCGAAGACGTCGATCTCACCGTGCAGCGTGGCGAGCGCTGGGGCATCGTCGGCCGCAACGGCAGCGGCAAGTCCAGTCTGCTGGCCCTGGTGCTGGGCCTGCGCGACGCGCACGGTCTGCAGCCGGATGCCGGCGAGGTGTCGCTGCCGGCGGGCATCGTGCTGGCCCATGTCGCCCAGGAGACGCCGGCGGTGGCGCGCAGTGCCATCGACTACGTCATGGATGGCGATGCCGAACTGCGGCGCCTGCAGGCCGCCCTGGCGGAGGCCGAGGCGGCCGGCGACGGCCATCGCCAGGCCGAGTTGTTCGCTCAGATCGAGGCCGTCGACGGCTACACCGCCCCCGCCCGCGCGGCGCGCCTGATGGCCGGCCTGGGCTTTGCCGAGGCGCAGATGCAGGCGCCGGTGAGCACCTTCTCCGGCGGTTGGCGCATGCGCCTCAACCTGGCCCAGGCGCTCATGTGCCGTTCCGATCTGTTGCTCCTCGACGAGCCCACCAATCACCTCGATCTGGATGCCGTGCTGTGGTTGCAGGAGTGGCTACGGGCCTACCCGGGCACGGTGCTGCTCATCTCCCACGACCGCGACTTCCTCGACCTCTGTGTGGACCACATCGCCCTGCTCGCCGAGCAGCGCCTGCACGCCTACACCGGCAACTACTCGGCCTATGAGCGCCAGCGTGCCGCCCAGCTGGCGCAGCAGCAGGCGGCGCACGAACGCCAGCGGCGCAGCGTCGCCCACCTGCAGCAGTTCGTCGACCGCTTTCGTGCCAAGGCCACCAAGGCGCGCCAGGCACAGAGCCGGCTCAAGGCCCTGGCGCGCATGGAGGAGATCGCCCCGGCACACGTGGATTCGCCCTTCGACTTCGCCTTTCGCCCGCCGCGCTCGGTGCCCCATCCGCTGCTGCGCCTGGATCGGGTCTCGCTGGGCTATGGCGACTGCCCCCTCATCGACGGCGTGCGTCTGGACATCCAGCCTGGCGACCGCATCGGCCTGCTCGGTCCCAACGGGGCCGGCAAGTCCACCCTGATCAAGACCCTGGCCGGCGAGCTGCCACCCCTGGCCGGTCGCCGCGAGGCGGCGCCGGACCTGCAGATCGGCTATTTCGCCCAGCACCAGCTGGAGCAACTGCGCAGCGAGGACAGCCCGCTGGCGCACCTGCGCCGCCTCGATGCCGCCGCCACCGAGCAGTCCCTGCGCGACTTCCTCGGCGGCTTCGACTTCCGCGGTGATCAGGCGACCGCCCCCGTGGGGCCCTTCTCCGGCGGCGAAAAGGCGCGTCTGGTGCTGGCCCTGCTGGTCTACCAGCGGCCCAACCTGCTGCTGCTCGACGAACCCACCAACCACCTCGACCTGGAGATGCGCCACGCCCTCAATCTGGCTCTGCAGGACTTCGCCGGGGCCCTGCTCATCGTCTCCCACGACCGTCACCTGCTGCGCAGCGTGTGCGACCGCTTCCTGCTGGTGGCCGACGGCCGGGCCAGCCCCTTCGACGGCGACCTCGACGACTATGCCCGTTGGCTGGGCGAACACCGACGCCTGGCATCCGCCACCCCGGATCCTCAGCCCCCGGCCGGCGCGAGCGCCGGGAACCGATCCGAGGCGGCCGGTGATCGCCGCCAGGCCCGCCAGCAGGCGGCCGCCCAGCGCCAGCGCCTGAAACCCCTGCGCGATGCCGTCGCTCGCCACGAGGCCGAGCTGGCCGAGGCGCAGGGCGCCCTCAGCGAGATCGAGTCGCAACTGGCCGACGGGGCGCTGTACACGGCGGAGAACAAGCCCCGCCTCACCGCGCTGCTGGCGGAGCAGGGCGGGCTCAAGTCGCGCATGGCGGCGGCGGAAGAGGCCTGGATGACGGCGGCCGAGGCCCTGGAGGCGGCGCAAGGGGAGACGGCGGGGTGAACACTTGGTGGCCCCGCACCGGCTGCACTAGAATGGCCCGCCGATGATCCCCCGACGGCACGGGACCGAGTGGAGTGAGCGATGACCGAGCAAGACGTGAATCCCCAGCTGCAGCACATCAAGCGGGTGCATGAGAATCTGGTGGTGGGGCTGGGCGTGACCATCGGCGTGATCCTGGTGATCTATTTCTTCACCTTCGCCGCGGTGGTGGATTCTCCGCGTGTGGGCCTGCTGTGGTTTCAGGCCATCTCCACGCTGATCATGCTGGGCATCCTGCTCTCTCTCAAGCGGGTGGCCTTTTTCCTCACCCGCCTCTGGCTCGGCCGGCGTCCCGCCTATCGCGCGCTGTTCAAGGATCTCACGCCGAAGGATCTCGACGCCGTCCCGCTCGCCGGCGACTGAACCGTCGACAGACTCCTAGTCCCCCCTATCCTCCGTCTCCTCGCCCAACAGCCGCCGCACCAGCTCGCGGCTGTCGTCCGGTCGCGTGGGCGCCGCCAAGGGGGTCCAGCTCATGTCGTTCTCCAGGCGGTAGGAGGCCTCGAAGGTATGGGGTGGTGGGCCGTGCCAATCCTCCACGGAGAGCAGGGAGAAGAAGCGCCGGCCGTCGGCCCGGCGATAGAGGTGGTAGACGCCGCCGGGACGGCGTTGGAACTGGCACTCGGCACGGTGCAGGGCCTGGTCGCGCTGGGCCTCTTCGAGGGCCGTGCGCGCGGCGTTCTGCAGGCTGCGGATCTGCTCGGCGATGACCTCGAGTTTGGCACCGACCCGGGTGTTGAGCATGGCGTCGGCCTGCTCGATCTCGCGGGCCAGATCCACCAGCGGCATGCTCGGCGCGAGGCGGCTCACCGGATAGGGCGAGGTGTGGTCGCCGCCGCGGTGCTTGGTGCGCGCCGGTGGTTTCTGCTTCTCGTCCACGACTCAGCCGCCGATGCGCTGCTTGGCCTCGTTGACGCGCAGCTGGCGACCGAAGAACTCGTGGCCGTCGAGGGCGCGAATGGCGCTGTCGGCCGCATCGGCCTCCATCTCGATGAAGCCGTAGCCGCGTGGGCGCCCGGTGGCGCGGTCCATCATCAGCCGCAGGGAGATCACCTCGCCATAGGGGGCGAACAGGGCCTGCAGTTCCTCGCGCGGTGCGCTGAAGGCGATGTTGCCGACATAGATGGACTTGATCTCGCCACTGCCGCTCTTGGCGGTCTGTGCAGGCCTCGCCGCCGCAGCCGGGGCCTCGGCCGGCGCGCGGGCCTCGGCCCGGGCGGGGGCGGCCTCGCCCAGCCAACTGCCGACGAAATGGCCCAGGAACAGGCCGAGGGCCAGCAGCAGGGGGGCGGACAGTTGTTCACCGAGCGCGAACCAGAGCAGGCCGCCGAGGGCGGCGCTGACGAGCAGTCCGATGAGATAGGTGGGGAGTGAAGGGGCACGCAGGGTCATGGGTGAAATCCGCCGGTAAGGGCCAGATGGTCTGGCCGGATGAATGGACTCGGGTCTTGGTCTTTGCCTGAATCGTTGGAATCAGGTGGCACCGCCTGGCGGCGGGCCGGCCGAGTTTTATACCAAATTACCGGGTTATATACGACCCGAATCCGTCATTGATTGAGGGATTCGGCTGCGCGCCGGGGCCGGGCTCAGAGGCGGGCGAGGCTGTCGAGGAAGCGCGGACAGGGTTCGAGGAAGCTGAGGCCGACGCCATCCACGGCGTTGCGCACCACCAGGGCCTTCACCGGCAGGGGTGCGCGGCCGTAGGCCGGGGTATCGGGGATCAGCTCCAGGGTCTCTTCGCCGCGCAGGTCGGCGGGGTTGGTCTGCAGGAACAGACCGCTCTGGCTGAAGTCGCGGATCTGCGCCCGCAGCAGGCGGCCGGAGCGCTCACAATTGATGGTGGTCTGCGACTGGCTGCGAATACGGGGCTGTTGGCGACGTTCCATGTGTGCGGTCTCGGCTGTTGAAGGGCCTCTGCGGTCCGCGCGGGCTCCCTTGCCTCACCGCGCCGTCGAGGCCCCGACTATACCTTGGCGCCCCCGGCGGCGGATATGGGGATGAGTCGGGCCGCCGCTGAGGGAAAGTCGGGCGAGTCTCTCAGGTACTGCGCCGGCCGTTGGTGGGCAGGGTGAAGCGGAAGGTGGCGCCGCCGGCATCGTTGACCTCGTGGCTGAGGCGTCCGCCGTGGTCCTCGATGATGGTGGTGCTGATGGCCAGGCCCAGGCCCATGCCCTCGGGCTTGGTGCTGAAGAAGGGCGAGGAGAGCTTGTCGCGTGCGTCGTCGCTGAAGCCGGGCCCGGTGTCGCTGATGGCGACGCTGATCTCGCGGTTCTCGCAAC
>JANTGX010000040.1 GCA_024762755.1 Gammaproteobacteria bacterium | reverse complement strand
GGGGCCTGTGGCTCGCCGGCCGAAGCGGGTGTGGCCTTGGCCGCCGGCCGCGGTGTGGCCTCGGCGGGCTGGCCGCCGGTGCCGCGGTGCGGGCCGCCGTCGTCCGGGCGGAAGGCCAACATGCGCAGCAGGATCATCTCCAGGCCGCCGCGCGGGGTGGGGGCGAGGGGCAGGTCGCGGCGGCCGAGGAGGGCGATCTGGTAGTACAGCTGCACGTCCTCCGGCGACAGGCGCTCGGCCAGGGCCAGCACCGCCTCGCGGTCGTCCATCTCGTCGTCCACGGCCTGCGGGGCGGCCTGGGCGAGGGCGATGCGGTGCAGGGTGGAGATCAGTTCGGCGAGCACCCCGGCGAAGTCGGGGGCGTGCTCGGCGAGGCTGGCGACGCGGGCCAGCAGGGTCCCGGCATCGCCGGCGGCCAGGGCCTGCAGCAGGTCGAGGATGTGGTGCTGCTCGATGCTGCCCAGCATGCTGCGCACCTCGCCCTCCTGCAGGCTGCCGGCACCGAAGGCGATGGCCTGGTCGAGCAGGCTGAGGGCGTCGCGCATGGAGCCGTCGGCGGCGCGCGCGATGAGGCGCAGGGCCGCGGCCTCGTGTTCGATGCCCTCCTTGCCCAGTACCTCGGCGAGGTGGTTGCGGATGGATTCCGGTGTCAGGCGCTTGAGGTTGAACTGCAGGCAGCGCGAGAGGATGGTCACCGGCAGGCGCTGCGGATCGGTGGTGGCGAGGAGGAATTTGACGTGCGGCGGTGGCTCTTCCAGGGTCTTCAGCAGGGCGTTGAAGCTGTGGTTGGAGAACATGTGCACCTCGTCGATGAGGTAGACCTTGTAACGCCCGCGAGTGGGGGCGTATTGCACGTTCTCCAGCAGTTCGCGGGTCTCGTCCACCTTGGTGCGCGAGGCGGCATCCACCTCGATGAGGTCGACGAAACGCCCCTCGTCGACCTCCACGCAGGTGGGGCAGACGCCACAGGGGGTGGAGCTGACGCCCTGTTCGCAGTTGAGCGACTTGGCGAGGATGCGGGCGATGGTGGTCTTGCCCACGCCGCGGGTGCCGGTGAAGAGAAAGGCGTGGTGCAGACGGTCGTTGTCGAGGGCGTTGGTGAGGGCCTGGCTGACATGCGTCTGGCCGACCAGTTCGGTGAAGTTGCGCGGGCGCCATTTGCGCGCGAGAACCTGATAACTCATGGGATGGGATGCCTGGGTTTGACCGGATATCCATTCTAGCGGTTTTCACCGCGCGGTGGTGAGCGCCGAGGGGCAGACGGGCGGGGAGTTTGGCGATGTGGGCGGGACGCTCGCCGGGTGTCTCTGCGCGGGGAGATCGGTAGGGCAGAGAATCGAGGGGGTCGAAAATGGAGGTGGCCCACGCAAGCCACACCCCGGCACACGAATCCACTGCTGCCGCTGCTCCCTTCCGGGCCTGACGGGGTTCACAGTTTATCGTTGCGAGGGGACCCACGCGAGCCACCATCGAGAACCGCCGGCTGCCCGGCGGCCGGCAATCATATCACCAAACCGTGAACCTAGGCACCCGCCGGGTTTGGCCAACATCACGGCGCCGTGGGCAGGGCGGCCACCGAGCGATGCTCATTCCAGCACCTCCACCGGCATGCCCACGGCCAATTCGCCTTCGCCCTCGGCGATGACGTTCTGGCCGAAGTAGACCGCGTTGTCGCGCCGGCGATATTCGCCGAGGGTGCGCAGGGGCTCCACCTCGGGGTGGCGCTGGCCGGTGGCCGGGTCGATGGTGGGGATCACACAGCGGCTGCAGGGTTTGACCAGGCGCAGGGTGAGGTCGCCGATACGCAGACGCCGCCACTGGTCCTCGGCATAGGGCTCGCTGCCGGCGATCACCAGGTTGGGCCGGAAGCGCCTCATCTCCACCGGTTCGGCCAGACGGCTGTTGAGGTCGTCCAGCGAGGCCTGGGTAATGAGCAGCAGGGGGAAGCCGTCACTGAAGGCGGTGAGTTCGCCGGGCCGGGCGTACTGCGTGTCCACCTGGCGTTCGCCCTGGGCGGGGAAGTAGACCAGGCGGCAGTCGGTGCCGAGGGCCTCGCTCAGCCACTCGGCGGCGTCCTCGCCGCAGTCACGGGCGACGACGCGGTCGTCCCATACCGTCACCTCGCGCGGCGGGCCGTCCTCGCAGGGGGGCACGGTGAGGGGCGGCAGGCCGGGCAGGGAGAGGCTCAGCAGCTCGCCGTTGAGCCGCGTGGCGATGCGCGCCATCTGTGGACGTTCACGCTGGGTGAGATAACGGTCGTTGGCATCCACCACCATCCAGCGGCGGTCGCCGTGCAGGCCGAAACGGTCCACCCGGGCGCGCGGCACGGCGAGGCCGCGCAGGGACTTCACCGGGTGGATGTAGAGATCACTGAGTTGCAGCTCGGACATGGGCGGGCCTCCGGGTCGGGGCCCTATTCTTCGCCATCGGCGGCGCTTGCGCCAGTGGCGCGGGCGGCATCGAGCAGGGCCTGCATGGCCGCAGTGCCCTTTTCGCGGGTCAGGGCGATGTTGCGCTCGGGGATCTGCGCCGGGTCCGGGTGGTGGGCCAGGGCGCGGCTGATGCTCGTCTCGCGGATCAGGTGCAGGGTGGGCCAGGGGGCGCGGTTGGTGTAGTTGGCCGCGTCGTCGGCGGGGACCCCGGCGAAGCGGTAGTCCGGGTGGAAGCTGGCGAGCTGGTAGGTGCCTTCGTAGCCCTCCAGGGAGAGCAGCTCTTCGGCCAGGGCCAGCAGGTCGAGAAACGCCTCGAAGTCGGCGAAGCCGCCCTCGAAGACGAGCAGCGTGGTCTCGATGGCCGGTGTGTCGTCCAGGCGCCGGCATTCGTCCAGTAGGGACTGCAGGGCCGGCGCCATGGCCGTCTCCCGGTTCACTGCATAGCGCAGACTGGCGCGCTCCACTTCGCGGCGGGCGAAGGGGCAGAGGTCGAGGCCGACGATCACCTGCGTCACCCAGGCACGGGTCTGGGCGATGGCCGCGGCTTCGTCTGTATCTTGTGACGGGGGCATGAGGGTTCCGATGGTGTGGGGGCGGCCGGCTATTGCCGGGCCGGTTTCTTCTGCAGCTTGCGTTGCAGGGTGCGCCGGTGCATGCCCAGGGCACGCGCGGCGGCGGAGATGTTGCCGTCGTTCTCCATCAGCACCTTTTGCAGGTGTTCCCATTCCAGGCGTTTCACCGAGAGCGGGTTCTCCGCCAGGGGCACGGCGGTGTCGCCCGCCTCGCGCTCCAGGGCGCGGACGATCTCGTCGGCGCTGGCCGGCTTGGTCAGGTAATGGATGGCGCCGAGTTTGATGGCCTCTACCGCGGTGGCGATGCTGGCGTAGCCGGTGAGGATCACCATGCGCAGGTCGGTCTCCATGGCCTGCAGCCGTTTCACCAGTTCGAGGCCGGATTCCTGGCCGATGCGCAGGTCGATGACGGCATATTCCGGGTTGTGCGCCTCGGCCAGGGCCAGGCCGCCGGCCAGGTCGCCGGCGCTGAAGACCTCGAAGCCGCGTTTCTCCAGGGACTTGCCCAACACCTGGCAGAAGGTGGGGTCGTCGTCCACCAGCAGCAGGCTGGGACGGTCGTCGCTCATGCCATCGCCTCCAGGGTGGGCAGGGTGATGCAGGTACAGGTGCCGCCGTGTGGGCGGTCACGGTGGCTGATCCGGCCGCCGAGGCGCTCGATCACCGCATGGGCCAGAAACAGGCCGACGCCGAGGCCCTGTGCCTTGCTGGAGTAGAGATCCTTGCCGGCGCTGCTGGCGGCAGCCTGGTCCAGGCCGGGACCGCAGTCGAGCACCTCTATGGTCAGCTGCCGCGCATTCCAGCGGGCATGCAGCTCGACGCCCTGTGCGGAGGCGTCGGCGGCGTTGTTGAGGATGTTGCGCAGGGCCTGGTCCAGGGCGTGGTCGGCGAGCAGGCGGGGCGCCGGCCCGTCACCCTCCAGCATCAGTCGGGCATCGACCCCTGGCCGCGTCACGCGCCAGGCCTCGAACAGGCCCTGCAGGTACCGGTCGGCAGCCTCCGCGTCGCCCCCGTCGGCACGCGGCTCGCCGGCCGAGGCGGAGATCACCGAGAGGGCCTGCTTGCTGCGGTCCAGTTGTTCGCGTAACAGGGCCAGTTGGGCGTGCAGTTCGGGCTCACGCTCCGCCGGGTGGTCGAGCAGCAGGTCATCGACCACCAGGGCCATGGTGCCCAGCGGGGTGCCCAGCTCGTGCGCCGCACCGGCGGCCAGGGTGCCCAGGGCCACCAAGCGCTCATCGCGCAGGGCCTGTTCGCGGGCCTCGGCCAGCACCCGTTCGCGGGCGCGCAGGGTGTTGGCCATGTTGGTGACGAAATAGGACACCAGCCCGGCGCTGAGGACGAAACCGAACCACATGCCGAAGACATGCTGGCTGAAGCCGTTGTCGTGCTCCATGTGCCCCATGGCCATGCCGCCGGCGGGGACGAGGGGGACGTGGAAGGCCATGAGCAGGGAATAACAGGTGATGGTGAGGGCGGCCATGAACCAGACCCGGCGCTTGGGCAACAGGGTGGCGGCGATCATCAAGGGCAGCAGGTAGAACCAGGCGAAGGGGTTGGTGGCGCCGCCGGTGAAGTAGAGCACGCCGGTGAGGGCCAGGGCATCCACCACCAACTGCAGCAGGAATTCGTTGTCGGAGACCGGCCGCGGTTGGCGCGCCCGCCACAGCGTGAACCCGTTCCACAGGCTGTAGCCGAGCAGGATCAGCGCCAGCGGCAGCACGGGCAGGTCGAGGTGCAGACCGCGCAGGGCGATGACGACCAGCAGGGCCTGCACCGCGATGCTCACGGCGCGCAGACCGGCCAGGCGTCGCAGATTGCGCTGGGTGGTGGCGAATTGGCTGTCGTCGGTGAGCATGCGGGCTGTGGAGTGGCGAGACACTGGCGGGTATACGGCAGGCTGGGCCGTTCATTATGCGCATCACCGGCGGCACTGTCAGCCGCCGCGGCTGCGACACTTTGTCACATTCCGGGTTCTGCGCCGAGTCGTTAGGATGGCTGGCGAGAAATTTGCGTCGGCCGGTCGTGGTCGCCGCCAAATCTGCTGATGCTCCCCGGAGCCCGAATGAGGATCGCCTGTCATGCCGTTTCTATCCCAACCCTTGTCCGCCCGCACCTCTGCATTTCTCCGATTGGGGTTGATTCCCTTGGCCCTCGGCCTGACGGCTTGCGGATCTTCCGACAACAGCCCGCCGGCGGATGACAGCCTGAGCATCAGTGGGGAAGTCTTCGCCGCCCCGGTGGGAGGTGCCAACGTCGAAGTCAAGGATAGCGCTGGCAATACGATCGTTGCCGCCGTGTCCACCGGAAGCGATGGTCGATACAGCCTGAAGGTTCCTGCAGCTCATCGCTCGAGCGATTTGGTGATCGAATCCACCGGTGGCAGCTTCACCGATGAGGCGACGGGTTTGAGCGGCAGCGCTGGTAGCCTGTCCACCTATCTCGAGGCTGGCAGCCTGAGTAATGGCGCGAGCGTCGCGGTAACGCCTGAGACCACACTGCTGCGCGAACTGATTCGCTTGGGCAAGACGCCGAGCAAGGCCGAGCAGTTGTTCGAGTCTGCCTTTGGTTATCTGCCCGATCCTTCCGTGCTGCCGGTGGACATCACCGATAGCGCTAATGCCACCGCCGGGCAGGCGGAACGCTTGGCTGGTCTGCGTGCCGCGGTCTTCAGCCAGTTGGGCATGGATCTTGGTCTCACAGTGGACGAGCAGTTCGAGCTCCTGCCGGTGCTGGCGGAGGATCTGGCCGACGGCAGTCTGGATGGCCAGGCCAGTGGCAGTCCCCTGAACGTGGGCACGGTCACCTTGCCCGCCGACCTGCAAAACCGGAGTACCCTGGCAATGTTCGCTTTTCGTGAGAGTGGCAAAGACGAGAGCGGTCTGAAAGACGATCAACTCGGCACACCGCCTTTCGCAAAGCTGGCCTTGAGTACTACCTACAAGGTGGAGTACGTGGCCGGTAGCATGATGGGTGAGCAGGTGGGAAAGAACAGCTTTACCCTGCGCATCCATAACCGCGCCGATGATACTCCGGCGAGCGGATTGAATGTCGCTTTGATGCCCATGATGCACATGGCCGACATGATGCATGCGACGCCCAACGAAGGCTGCAGCGAATCCACCACGCCAGGGGACTATACCTGCACGATCTATTACGTCATGCCATCCGTGATGGGCAGCATGACCATGGGTATCTGGGATCTGAAGGTTGTCATCGGTGGCATGATGGGCGAGTCCGTGCACTTCTTCCCCAAGGTAATGATGGCCATGGGCGACACGCCTATGGCGCAACTGAAGGGTGTGGGTGACGAGATACCCGACATGATGAACATGCCTCAGCCGCGCACCTACTATCTGTTCAACGAGGGTGCCGACAGCAATGGCATGCAGCTGTTCATCGCTGCGCGCGAGGACATGATGAGCTTCCCGGCGGTGTTCGTGGGCCAGACCTTCAACGCGAATACAACTTATGAGCTGAGTGTGACCAGCGTCGATGTGGAGGTCTCCACCGATGCCGGCACGAGTTGGATTACCGCCAACGACGATGGCAATGGCCATTGGTCCGTCAGCGGTCTCGGTCTCACTGCCGGGCAGAGCGCCGATCTGCGGGTACGTCTGACGGTCAACGGCGAGACCAAGACCAATGATGGCACGGCCGGCGGAGTGGATTACGCCACCTTCACCGTCACCCCCTGATGACGGGCCGGCGCTTCCTGCGGCGGATGGCCCTGGCCACCGTCCTCGGCCTGTCGCCCGTGGTGGCTTGGAGCGCCTCCTGCTGCGGTGGCGGCTCGTCCTCCTCGTTGGTGATGCCCAAGTTCTCCCGTGCCATGGTGGCCGCCTCCATGGCCACCGAGCACTACGATGGGTTCTGGGACAGCGACGGCACCTACCGCGAGGATCCGCCGAATTCAGACCTCAACCAATACCGGTTCAACCTGGGCTATGCACAGCGACTCGCCTCGCGTTGGCAGGCCAGCGTCAGTTTGCCCTATGTGTGGAACAGCAATCGCTATTCGGGGCTCGACTCCCACACCGATGGCCTCGGCGATGCCGCCGTCGGCTTCTGGTACGAGGCCTTCGACAACATCAAGTGCGTATGGAAGGTGCGCAACTGGGCCGACCTCGAGCCAGCGATCTATCTGGGCGCAACGCTCACCGTTCCTACGGGTATCTCACCCTATGACGACGTGTCCAATAACTTCGACATCACCGGTCGTGGTTTCTACCGTCTGGATGCCAACCTGCTGCTGGACAAGACGATCTACCCATGGAACGCGACCCTCGCCCTGAGTTATGGCAAGTATCTGGAGCGCGACGTCAACCGCGAATACGGCAACTACGTGGAGCCCTATCGCAAGCGCCTCGGTGACCGTCGCCTGGCCAGTGCCTCGGTGGGCTATACCTACTTCCTCGAATCCATGGATACACTCACTTTCACCCTCGCCTATTCCCATCTGGAAGAGGCCGCGGGCCGCATCGACGGCCAGCCCGATCCGAGCACCGAGATGCTCAAACGCGCCTTCGCCGCCACCGTCGCCCTTGCCACCATGGACCGCGACTGGGTGTTAAAGGGCAGTCTGAGCCATGCGATACCCGAGAACGGCTGGGGCAAGAATTTCCCCGTCACCAATGTCCTCAGCCTGGAGGTGAGCCATGTGTTGCGTTAGCCGCTGGCTGGCCCTGGGCCTGATTCTCCTGCTCACCGGATGCCAGGATCTGACCGATGACCTGGCCCCTTCCGGCGCCGACAAACGCCCGGCAGTGCAAGCCGGCAGCAGCGGCGGGCGTGTGGGCCAGTTGTCGCCGGACTTCACCATCGAAGACACGCTGTATACGCCACACAGCCTGTACACCGAATTGACCGGTGCCGATGCGGTGGTGCTCTATTTCACTATGTGGTGCCCCATTTGCGACAGTCACAGCAGCCATCTGCGCCGCTATGTCGTGCCGGAATTTCCCAATGTGCGCTTCTTTTTGGTCGATTACGTCGACGACTCTGTGGCCGCGAGCCGTGCAGCCCAGATGGCCAATGGCTACACGGACTTCACCGTCCTCGCTGACGTGGATGACCGCCTGGAGACCCTCTACGATGCCGCCATGGGTACTACCGTGGTCATCGATTCCACTGGCATCGTGCGCATGAACGAGGACTACAAAAACGGCGACAAGCTGCGCCAGACCCTGGAAAGCCTGCCATGAAGCGCCGGCTTTGGGGCGCCGTGGCGTGTCTGTTAGTGGCCGGCGTCTCGCTGGGGGCACCCTCGACCGACGGCCAAGAAGCGGGGCGGGCCGTGTTTCAGGTCCGGTGTGGGTTGTGTCATCAACTTCCCGAACCCGACGCCCTCTCCCCGAGAAAATGGCATCGAGTACTGGAACTGATGCAGCGTCGCATGAAACAGGCCGATATGGTTCCGCTGGACGAAGAGGAATTCGCCCAGGTCCTGGACTACCTCAGCGCCCACGCACGCTGAGACGCGGGTCGGCGGCTGAAAATTTTCCCGTCCCCATTACACAGGCCGCCAACGAGGTGGCCTTTTGGTTGGTAACAAGGATTAAGGGAAGCCCTGCCAGCCACTACCTAAACGGCTATTCAACGCCTATATGGCGCTCGCCGCGTTGGTCAAAGCAGGAGGGCATGGGCTGCTGCCCATCTAGCGATTCGCCGGAGAACAAAAAAGGGCCGTCCTGACAGGCGGCCCTTATTCAATGCGCTACCAAGTAAGAATGCGAATTTATCCTTTTTCGCAAAATGAAAGACTTGCCGGTCTTCGAGTTTCCAATACTTTCATGGTATCGGCCCCGGTCTGCCGAAAAACTGCGTTTTCAAACAGCCTGTTAAGAGATTTGGCGGAGAAGGAGGGAAACGATGAGAGCACACGTAAGTGATTGTTATTAGGGGTATTTCAATCCCTTCATGGCGGCCTTGTAACACCTGCTTGTAACACCTGCAGCGCCATTGATACTACGCGGATTCAAACCGATAGTGCAACCGGTGGGTCAATCCCGAGGAATACCTGGTTGGGGGTCTTGAGCCCGGGTACTTTCGGGGCTGGTCGTTCAATTCTTCCATGATCACCTCGACCTGAGTAGCGCTTAATTTGTCGAAGCTCGTCTTCTTCAGCAGGTACCGACAAATAAGTGCGTTGGTGCTCGCGTTCAATCCACGTTCCCAGGCGTGAGATCCGTTCGGCCAGCGTGATCAGAACCCACCGCCTGGCTTGTCGATCACCATGGACACTTCCCAGTCGCCGATGCGTCTCCACGCTTCCACGACGGACGAGCGCTCATCGATGGAGGTCCGGTACCTGAGCTGCTCCCGCCGATCATAGCTTCCATAGCGCTTGCGGCGCGTCTTTTGGCAGCGTAGGTACCGTTGCAGGTCCCTGCCGCGGCGTTTGTCGGCATACACATGGCGGTAGATCCATTCATGGCTGATACTCACGTCTTCCTCTCGGACCAGCCAGCCACTGATCTGCTCCGGACTCCAGTCTCTTCCCGCAACAAGCGTTCGACACGCTGCCAAGTGGCCGGTGTGTTGTGGATATGCACCTTCTCCTCCCGCCGTTCTGCGCCAGCCTGTGGGCCTGCTTGGGTCGATACCACTTCAGCCCCTTGTTGCAGCGCAACTTCCGACTGACCGTCGAAGGATCTCGCCCAATTACTTTGGCGATCTCCCGCTGTGTATGCCCCATCTTCTGGAGGGCATAAATCTGATATTGCTCTTCCTTAGTGAACTGCGTGTAGGGTTTCATCGTGCTTTTATTTTTGCCGGTAAGAAGGCGCAGAAACACTAACGTAGCAACCCTCTTTTCGATCAGTCGAGTTGCACTTGCTGTTTGAATCCGCAGTTCCTCGCAATGACGAAATTAATCAAAGTGTCCATAACTTGAAAACTTACAATCTGCAGGACAAGATGAGCATGAACCCACTAACATGCTGTTGAAATAACCCCCCACAAAGTACAAGATACCGTTACCCCACCCGATCTTGAGAACAAGGACACAATGCGCGGACCCGGTCTTCAATAAGATACCTTGTTCAGCACGGTCATCCCGGGGGAGCGCATACCGCAGGATCATCCGCAGCGGCCTATTCGTCGGATGGTCAACACAGCGCTGGCGGAGCTGGACTAGGCGTTCAGTGAACTGTATGCCGAGGGTGGAAAGCCGTCGAACCCACCGGAGAAACAGCTTCGCACCCAGCTGCTGATGGCGTTCTACACAATTCGCAGCAAGCGGTATTTGATGTAACACTACCTCTGCTTCAGATCAAAGGGATCTCCGATTGTGGGTTATCATCTTCGCAGATATTATCAGCGGTAATTGTAGGCGTTTTCCTACAGGAAGCGGCTGCAGTCTCTGATAGACTCATATAAAAGCAAGAATATGAGACGTAGCGTTGTATTCCTTCACCGATGTACAGCAGGGGTTGCCCCCCAGCAAGTTCTCGCCACCCGTCATAGACGAGAACCGTTGCCTGGAACGTCCCCGGCTGCTCGATAACCTTCTGCGCCATGGGCGGACGGTCCGGCTGCTGTCGATCCAGGCCGGCCCAGGCCATGGGAAATCCATTCTCGCCGCCCAGGCCCTTGCGGCATTGGGGGGGCATCAGGCCTGGTATCAGGTCAGCCGGGAGGATCATGATCCCGTCCTATTTCTGGCCGGCCTGGATTGTTGTTGTCGGCAATCCCTCCCTGGTTATCGTGGTGAGACGCTGCAAGGCGTGCTGGAAAGGGGCGAAGTTTCGGCAGGCGATCTGGCCACACCGGTCAATCTGTTTCTCAACGCACTGAAAGAGGTTCGCCAGGGGAACGTCCATTTGGTTCTGGATGACGTTCACGAACTCCAGGGCCAGGGGGCGGCGGCCAAGCTCGTTCGCCTCCTGATCGAATCGGCCCCTGAGAACCTGCACGTTATCATCACCACGAGGCTGCCGGTCCGGGATCTGATGAGCATCAATATCAAGCCCATGGACCAGTTGGTCATCGACGGCTATCAACTGAATTTTTCCATCGATGAGATCATCGAATTCCATCAGCATCTGCACGGCCGTTGCCTGACGTCCGGACAGGCCGAGGCGATTTATCGCAACACCTCTGGCTGGGCCCTGGCCGTTGCGACAGCCGAGCCGGATTGCGACGTGCAATACCACGATCTTTCCGGCCACAGAAAGCACATATTATTGGTCGGCTTCCCCGTATGCCGCTCTTGCGTCCCACGCGTGGTATGTCGATACCAGGGATGGCAACGACAACGCCGTCAATAGGGGGGACTCGCCTCTGTTCGTCTTGTTCGCGGCGGACAGTGATTTTGTTTTTGATGGGGGTTGTTAAGGTGACTTTGCATGGCAACATTCCGGCTTTTTGATTGGTGCTTGCGGGGCCTGTTAGTCTCGGCATTGCTGTTGCTAGCGGCCTGCGCGCAGGATGATGATGCCGTCGATCGTGCCGGGTCGGGGAGTACGGTCATTGATCTGGGTGGCCTTGATGTGACCGATACATCGCTCTACACGTTTGTCGCGGTCAGCGATCAAAACGGTCTTGTTGATTTAACAGAGGGGCTGAAGGCAAAAGAATTGTTGCCTGAAAATAGCAATGAAATTGTCACCGCCGAGGTTGTCGATAGAAACGATAATTTGCTGCCTGGGATGCGTGTTGGTTACTGGGTCGATACTGTTGACCAAAAAATCCATCTTGAAATTGTAGATCCATCCGGTCGCTTGATCACGTTATATAAAACGACATCGCTGGAGCCATTGATCTCTGGCCAAGTTGCTCAGGGCACTGCGGCTCCAAAGGCCATCATTGCGCCATTTATTCGACTGCTGTTTCGTGCGGTGATGCGCTCATACCGGGTGTATGAGGCGGTAGATACCGTATCTACAATTTACCAGCTTTTTAACCTCGATATTGATTATCAGGTAACTGGCAATGAAGTTGTATTCGAGGGAACAGAGGCAGATTTTTATGGGTTTTTCAGTGGCGTCACTTCGTTGTTGCGGCTGCCGGTCGTTTTAAAGAGAAATATAAAGGTCAATAGTAGCCGGTCGGTAACTGCAAAAGGGGCAGCGCGTGTTGATCGCCGTGGTTCTGAGAATAATGTGTTGGGTTATTTGCAAGAGGTGGGTGGCTATGCGTTCTCCGATGATACAACGCGAATTCGCCTGAGTGTTCACAAATTCGATGGGCGGCCGCGTTTTTTGGCGGCGGAAGTGGTCGGTACTGACAATGCTTCA
>JANTGX010000039.1 GCA_024762755.1 Gammaproteobacteria bacterium | reverse complement strand
GGGCGGCAAGAGCCCGCCCTCCCCGGCCATATTCCCGCCGCTCTAGGCCCGACCCAGGTGACGGATATTTGACGACAAACTGGCGCCAGGTGCGCGCAACGCTCGCATCTCTTTGTATATACTGCTTTTATTATTTTATGACGAAACCTGGCACGCTTTTCGCTTTTGTTCTCGCAGACACCATCGAACCCGGCCATCACGATGCCTCCTGGAGATACCCGCATGCCGCCCATCAGCAACACCGGCAACCTCGTTCCCCTGTTTGCGGCCGAACCCTCGGCAGAGACGCAAACCACCGCCCAGCTGCTCCAGTTGTCGAGCCACCTGCAGACCAGCCTCGACCTGGAGACCATCCTGGTCGGTTTCAGCGACGATCTGCAGGACCTCGTGGCACACGACGGACTGGACTACCGGGACGTCTCCCGTGACGTCGCCTTCGCCCGCGGCGAGAAGGCACGGCATCGCCTGAACTATGACCTGACCATCAACGGCGAAGCCCTGGGCAGCCTCGGCCTGAGCCGTCGGCGCAAATTCCTTGCCGAGGAGACGCAGCTGCTGGAGAGCCTCCTCTGCGCCCTGCTTTACCCCCTGCGCAATGCCCTGCTCTATCGCGCGGCCCTGCAGGCGGCACACAAGGACCCCCTCACCGGGGTCGGCAATCGTGCCGCCTTCGACCAGGCCCTGGCGCGCGAGATCGAACTGGCACAACGCCATCGCCGTGACCTGGGCATGATCGTCATCGACATCGACCACTTCAAGGTCATCAACGACGACCACGGCCACGCCGCCGGCGACTGCCTGCTCAAGGCCATGGCCGCCACCGCCGAGCGCTCGATTCGGCTCACCGACCGACTGTTCCGCTATGGGGGTGAGGAATTCGTCGTCCTGCTGCCGGAGACCGACAGCCGCGGGGTACGCCGCCTGGCCGAACGCATTCGCCGCCGGGTGGCCGACATGGACGCCTGCTGCGAGGGCCGGGCCATTCCCATCACGGCCAGTTTCGGCGTCGCCTGCCTGCGTGCCGATGAGACCGGCGAGGCCTTTTTCAAGCGCGCCGATACGGCCCTCTATGCGGCCAAACAGGGCGGCCGTAACCGCACCTGCGTGGCGGCCGACTGACGGCCTAGTGGTCCATGCGGGAAGTTCTGTGACTAAGGAGCACAGTGAGTAGGGGCAGAGCAAGGCGGCAAAACGCTGGAATGGGGGCTCCATTTCGAGTTTTGCCAACGCAGAAATGCACCTTCTCACGCAGCGAACAGTGACATAACTTTCCGCATGGACCACTAGTGGCGGTGCTCGGCCGCCGGTTCGAAGCACGACCTCCATACCGCCAAGCCGCCGCTACGCCGCCCCCGTCTGCGCCGCCGGACACGCCCCGGCCAACACACACTCCCCACACTGCGGACGCCGTCGGCAGGCGACCTTGGCATGTTGCACGATGAGGGCGTGATACTCCTTGAACAGTCCCACCTCCCGCGGCAGGCCCTGCTCGAACGTAGCCCGCAGGTGCTCGTAACCCGCCTCTGCCGACAGCAACCCAAGGCGTGAAAAGATCCGCCGCGTGTAGGCATCGATGACGAAGACGGGCCGTTCGAAGGCATACAGCAACATGTCATCGGCGGTCTCCGGCCCCACCCCGTTCACCGACAGCAGGCCCTGGCGCAGGTCCGGGGTCGACCAGGTCTGCAGACGGGTAAAACCACCCTGCGCGAGATACCAGTGGCAGAAGTTCTGCAGGCGACGGGCCTTGATGTTGAAGTAACCGGAGGGTTGCAGCCAGGCGGCGAGCTGGTCGTGGGGGGCGGCGACGATGGCCTCGGCGGAGAGCGCGTCATGGGTGCGCAGATTGGCGATGGCCTTCTCCACGTTGAGCCACGCCGTGTTCTGCGTGAGCACCGCCCCCACCATCACCTCGAAGGGCGTCTCCGCCGGCCACCAATGCTGGGGGCCGTAGGCCTCGAACAGGCGCCCATAGACCGTCAGCAGGGGCGATTCGGGCATCTCTCGGCTCAGCGGCGGCGTCCGTGGGAGCGATAGGCGCCGCGTCGCGCCGGTCTGCCGGCCTGGGTCCGCCCCTTGCGCGGCTGGCGCGGGGTCATACCCACCTGCTGCTGCAGCTGGGCCACCGCCTGCTCGTCGAGGTCCTCCCAACGGCCCGGCTTCTGCCATCGCGGCAGGCTCACGGGGCCGAAGCGCACGCGTTGCAGACGGCTCACCTGTACCCCCTGGGATTCCCACAGACGGCGCACCTCGCGGTTGCGCCCCTCGCGCAGGATGACGTGGTACCAGTGGTTGGCCCCCTCGCCGCCGGCGTCGCGGATGGCGTCGAAGCGGGCCAGGCCGTCTTCCAGCTCCACCCCACGCTCGAGATTCTGCAGCATCTCCGGTGTCACCTCGCCCAAGATGCGCACGGCGTATTCGCGCTCCACGGCGTGCGAGGGATGCATCAGCCGGTTGGCCAGTTCGCCGTCGGTGGTGAGCAGCAACAGGCCGCTGGTGTTGAGGTCGAGACGGCCGATGCTGATCCAACGCCCACCCTGCAGGCGGGGCAGGTCCTCGAAGATGGTCGGCCGGCCCTCGGGGTCGTGCCGGGTGCAGACCTTGCCCACCGGCTTGTGATAGACCAGCACCCGGCTGCGCTTGGACTTCAGTTTTCCCGGATGGATACGGCGCCCATCCACCGTGAGGCGGTCGTCTTCGCCGACCCGGTCCCCCAGCTTGGCCACCTTGCCGTTGACCTTCACCCGGCCCTCGCGGATCCATTCCTCGAGCTCACGCCGCGAGCCGAAACCGGCGCGGGCCAGGACCTTCTGCAGCTTTTCGCCCTGGGCCTCGTTCATCGCCGCTCTCCATCGGGCTCGGCTTCGCCGGCAGACGACGGCTCGCCAGCGGACTCGTCGGGCCGGGTATCGTCTGCCGGGACCGCGGGTGTCGGTTCGGCGTGGGATGGCTCGAACGTCTCGCTGGCCGTTTCGCTGGCCGTTTCGGTACTCGCCTCCTCGGCCGAGGCCTCGGCGGCATCATTGGCCGCGGGCCGGCCGGCGTGCTCGCTGCCGGGTTCCAGCAGGTCCAGCTCGGCATTGATGCTGTCGATGTCGCGGATCTCCGCCAGGGTCGGCAGATCGCCCAGCCCCTTGAGATTGAAATAGTCGAGGAACTGGCGCGTGGTGGCGTACATGGCCGGCTTGCCCGGTACGTCGCGGTGGCCGACCACCTTCACCCAATCACGTTCCTGCAGGGTCTTCATGATGTGCGAGCTGACGCTGACGCCGCGAATGTCCTCGATCTCGCCGCGGGTGATGGGTTGCCGATAGGCCACCAGGGCCAGGGTCTCGAGCAGGGCGCGGGAGTATTTGGCCGGCCGCTCCTCCCACAGGCGCGAGAGCCAGGGGGCGAACTCCTGACGAGCCTGATAGCGGAAGCCGGAGGCCACCTCGACCAGCTCCACGCCGCGCCCCTCGCAGGCCGCGGCCAGCTCGGCCAGGGCGCTGCGTAGGTCTTCACGGCTGGGCTGGTGCTCGTCCAGAAACAGGGTGAGCAGGCGGTCGATGGAGAGGGGCTGAGCGGCGGCCAGCAGGGCGGCCTCGACGATGTGCCGGATCTTTTCGGCGCTCATGGACATGCGGGTTTCCTCTTCACGCTGCGGCATGGTGGTACTTCATGGATTCTGTGTGCGGTAGGGGACACGGATTCAGGCCTCCGCCTTGGCGCGGGCCTTGACGTGGATGGGCTCGTAGGGCTCGGTCTGGATCAGCTCGAGCAGGGACTCCTTGACCAGCTCGAGCACGGCGAGAAAGGTCACCACCACACCCAGCCTCCCCTCCTCGGTGTCGAACAGGGTAGTGAAGGGGGTGAAGGTTTCGGCATCGACCCGCTCCAGCACCTGGGACATGCGCTCGCGCAGGGACAGCGTCTCGCGCGTCACCTGATGTCGGGTGAACATCTCGGCGCGGGTCAGCACCTCGCGGAAGGCGCTGAGCAGTTCACGCAGGTCTACCTCCGGCTCGGCACGCACGCGCTTGAGGTCCGGCGCCTGCACCGCAACGGGGAAGACGTCGCGATAGAGCCGGGGCAGCGCGTCGAGGTCCTCTGCCGCCTGCTTGAAACGCTCGTATTCCTGCAAGCGGCGCACCAGTTCGGCGCGCGGGTCCTCTTCGTCGTCCACCTCCACCGGCCGCGGCAGGAGCATGCGCGATTTGATCTCCGCCAGCATGGCGGCCATCACCAGATAGTCCGCCGCCAGCTCGAGGTTCAGCGCCTTCATCATCTCGACGTAGTCCATGTACTGACGGGTGATCTCGGCGATGGGGATGTCGAGGACGTCCAGGTTCTGGCGTTTGATGAGGTAGAGCAGTAGGTCCAGCGGCCCCTCGAAGGCCTCGAGGAACACCTCCAGGGCCTCCGGCGGAATGTACAGATCCTTGGGCAGGCTGGTGACGGCCTCGCCCTGCACCACGGCGAAGGGCATCTCCTCCTGCTGCGGCGAGGGGATGGCGGCAAAGGTCGGCGTCTCGCCCGGCTCCTCGGCGACGGGAACGTCGGCCGGGGCCTCGGGTGGCTGCGTTCCGCTCATTCAGTCGTAGACCAGGCCCATGGCCTCGCGCACCTCTTCCAGGGTCTCGCGGGCCACGTCACGGGCGTTCTCGTTGCCCTCGTTGATGATGCTGCGCACCAGCTTGGGATTGTCCAGGTATTCCTGGGCCCGCTCGCGGATGGGTGCCAGCTCGGCTAGCACGGCGTCGATCACTGGCTGTTTGCAGTCGAGGCAGCCGATGCCGGCGCTGCGACAACCCTCGTCGACCCACTTGCGCGTGGCATCGTCGGAATAGACCACATGCATCTGCCACACCGGGCACTTGCCCGGGTCGCCGGGATCGGTACGGCGCACCCGCGCGGGGTCGGTGGGCATGGTGCGCAGGGACTGCTCGACCATCGCCGGATCGGCGCGTAGGGGGATGGTGTTGCCGTAGGACTTGGACATCTTCTGTCCATCCAGTCCTGGCATCTTGGAGGCCTCGGTGAGCAGGGCCTGGGGCTCGGGCAGGATGATGCGCCCGCCGCCCTCGAGATAACCGAACAAGCGTTCGCGGTCACCCAGGGTGATGTTGCCCTGTGACTCCAGCAAAGCGCGTGCGGTCTGCAGTGCCTCGACATCACCCTTTTCCTGATAACGTTTACGCAACTCCTTGTAAAGCTTTGCGTTCTTCTTGCCCATCTTCTTGATGGCTGCGGCCACCTTCTCCTCGAAGCCACGCTCGCGTCCATATAGGTGATTGAAGCGGCGGGCCACCTCGCGGGTCAGCTCGACGTGGGCCACCTGGTCCTCACCCACCGGCACCTGGCCGGCCTTGTAGGCCAGGATATCGGCGCTCTGCAAGAGGGGGTAGCCGAGGAAGCCATAGGTCGCCAGGTCCTTCTCCTTCAGGGCCTCCTGCTGATCCTTGTAGGTGGGCACGCGCTCCAGCCAGCTGAGTGGAGTGATCATGGACAACAGCAGGTGCAACTCGGCGTGTTCGGGTACCTGCGACTGGATGAACAGCCGCGCCGCGCCGGGGCTGACCCCGGCGGCCAGCCAGTCGATGACCATCTCCCACACACTGCTGCCGATCACCGAGGGGTCCTCGTAGTGGGTGGTCAGGGCGTGCCAGTCGGCGACGAAGAAGAAGCACTCGTGCTCATGCTGCAGGCGCACCCAGTTTTTCAGCACACCGTGGTAGTGGCCCAGGTGCAACTGGCCGGTGGGGCGCATGCCGGATAGCACGCGCTGGTGTTGGCTCGGAAGCGAAGAACTCAAACCGTGTGTCCTCTCTGTATGCGGTTGTCTGCGATGGTGTGTGGCCGTCTGCGCGGTGCCGGGGGATCGGCGCTCAACCCAGGCCGGCGATGCGGAACAGGGCCATCTGCATGATCGACATGGGTGGGCCGAGAATGGTGTTCAGCAGCCCCGTGACCAGCAGGCCGAGGAGGATGAACAGGCCGTAGGGTTCGAGCTGGTTCAAGCGCCAGGACAGGGGGCCGGGCAGGATGCCGGACAACACACGGCCACCGTCCAGAGGCGGAATGGGCAGCAGGTTCAACAGACAGAGGATGACGTTGATGGAGATCCCCGCCCCGCCCATGTAGATGAGCGGCCAGGCCAGCGCGGGCAGGCTCTCGCCGAGGCTGAAACCCAGTTTCATGACGAAGGCCCAGGCGATGCCCATGAGCAGATTCGACAACGGGCCGGCCACCGCCACCAGGGCCATGTCGCGTTTGGGTTTGTGCAGGTTCTCCCAGGTCACCGGCACCGGCTTGGCCCAGCCGAAGATGAAACCGCCGAGCAGCAGTAACACCAGTGGCACGGCGATGGTGCCGATGGGGTCGATGTGCTTGAGGGGATTGAGGGTCAGGCGGCCGAGCATCATGGCCGTGGGGTCGCCCAGTTTGTTGGCCACCCAGCCGTGGGCCACCTCGTGCACGGTGATGGCGAACAGCACGGGCAGGGCCCAGACGGCGATGCGTTGAATCAGGGTCAAATCGTCCATCGCGGCATTGTACCCGTTTTTGCCCCGGCCATGCCGGCCGCTGAGCGACCGATCGCCCTTCGGTGCGTCCTATTCGCCGGCCACCACCAGGACATCGCAGCCGGCATCCTGCACCACCCCGGCGGCGGTGGAACCGAGCACCAGACGATCGATGAAACCCTCACCATGGCGGCCCAGGACGACCAGATCGGCCGCCTGCTCGGCGGCAAACTGTACGATCACCCGCCGCGCCGAACCGGTGGTGGTGCGGACTGCCTTACGTGCCTGCGGCGCACCGATGCGGGTCATCAGTTCATCCAGGCGTCGATTGGCGCGATCCTCGAAGAACTTCTCCGGCGGCACATCCTCCGGTGGCACCCACGACGCCGGCCGTTCCTCGGGGAAGTGCTCGATGACCATGAGCAGGATCAGTTCCGCGCCATAGGTCTGTGCCAGGCTGGCGGCGCGCAGTGCCGCCCATTCGCTCTGTGCTGAAAGGTCCGTCGCCAGGACGATACGTCCGTAATCGTTCATGCCTTGTCTCCCCTATCATCGTCTCGATGTCTTATTTGCCTGTCTTCTATTGTGCCCGCGGCAAAGCGGTCAGTCATGATGACGCACCGCAGCAAGCCGCGGCAACCGCCCGCTTGACGAAAATTCGGGTAGGATAGTGACAACGCCCCACACCGTGAGATCGAGACACAGCCCGCCATGTCGACTCCCATCGCCCGCATCATCGGCGCCGTCCTGCTGGTGACCGTATTCGGCTCACCGAGCAGCCAGGCCGGAACGGTCAGCGCCGCCGTCGCCGCCAATTTCGCCGCCCCCATGAAGGCCATCGCCGCCCGCTTCGAACACGACACCGGCCACCGTGTGCGCCTGTCCTTCGGCGCCTCCGGCAGGTTCTTCGCCCAGATCCGTCACGGCGCGCCCTTCGACGTCCTGCTCTCCGCCGACGACGAGAAACCGGCCCGGCTGGAGGCCGCCGGCCTGGCCGTGCCCGGCTCGCGTTTCACCTACGCACTGGGCGCCATCGTCCTCTGGTCGGCCCGCCCGGACCTCGTCGACGCACAGGGCCGGGTGCTGGAGACGGGTACCTTCCGTCACCTCGCCCTGGCCAACCCCAAACTGGCGCCCTATGGCGAGGCGGCGCGCAGTGTGCTGCAGAAACGAGGCTTGTGGTCCACCCTGCGCGGCAGGCTGGTGTATGGCGAGAACATCGCCCAGACCTACCAGTTCGTCGCCAGCGGCAATGCCGAGCTGGGTTTCGTCGCCCTCTCCCAGGTCCTGAAGGACGGCCAGATCCGCGCGGGCTCCGCCTGGCGGGTGCCCGCCGAGCTGTACCCCCCCATCCGCCAGCAGGCCGTCCTGCTCAATCGCGGGGCAGACAATCCGGCCGCCCGAGCCCTGCTCGACTACCTGCAATCGCCCGCCGTCCGCCGCCTCATCCGGCACTACGGCTACGGTCCATGACCCGGGGGCCCGCGCGTGTCGGATGACAACCTCAGCGCCCTCCTGCTGACCTTCAAGCTGGCGCTCATCGTCACCTTCCTGCTGCTGCTGCTGGGCACCCCCATCGCCTGGTGGCTGGCGCGCACCCGCTCGCGGCTGAAGGGTATCATCGGCGCCATCGTCGCCCTGCCGCTGGTCCTGCCGCCCTCGGTGATGGGCTTCTACCTGCTCTTGCTCATGGGGCCCGACGGCCCCATCGGGCTGTTCACCCAGGCCCTGGGGATGGGCACCCTGCCCTTCACCTTTGCCGGCCTGGTGGTGGCCTCCGTGTTCTACTCCCTGCCCTTCGTCGTGCAGCCCATCCAGAACGCCTTCGAGGCCATGGGCGATCGCCCCCTGGAGGTGGCCGCCACCTTGCGCGCCGGACCCTGGGACCGCTTCTTCTCCGTCGCCATCCCCCTGGCCGCCCCGGGCTTCCTCACCGGTGGCGTGCTGGGCTTCGCCCACACCGTGGGCGAGTTCGGTGTGGTACTGATGATCGGCGGCAATATCCCCGGTGAGACGCGCGTGGTCTCCGTGCAGATCTACGACTACGTGGAGGCCCTGGAATACGGCGATGCCCACCTGCTCTCCGGCCTCATGTTGTTGTTCTCCTTCATCGTGCTATTGACCCTCTACTCCCTCGATCCCGGCAAGCGGCGGACCCGGCGGTGAGCAGCGGCGACCTGCAGGCCAACCTTGCCCTGGAGTTTCCCGGCTTCGAGCTGGCGGTGGACCTGCGCCTGCCGGGCCGTGGCGTGACGGCGCTGTTCGGCCATTCCGGCTCGGGCAAGACCACCCTGCTGCGCTGCCTCGCCGGGCTGGAGCGGGCACGCGGGCGGGTGAGTATCAACGGCGAGATCTGGCAGGACGAGAAGACCTTCATGCCGGTGCACCAGCGACCCCTGGGTTACGTCTTTCAGGAGGCCAGTCTGTTTCCCCACCTCAGCGTCATGGCCAACCTGCAGTACGGCATGCGGCGGGTGGCGGCGACGACCCTGCGCGTCTCCCTCGAGCAGGCCATCGAACTGCTGGGCATCGGCCACCTGCTGCAACGCCGGCCCGACCGCCTCTCCGGTGGCGAACGCCAGCGGGTGGCCATCGCCCGCGCCCTGGCCGTCAGTCCCCGTGTGTTGTGTATGGACGAACCACTGGCGGCCCTCGACTGGGCGCGCCGGCAGGAGATCCTGCCCTTCCTCGAACGCCTGCACGACGAGTTGGAGATCCCCCTGCTCTATGTCACCCACGCCGCCGACGAAGTGGCGCGTCTGGCCGACCACCTGGTGGTCATGGACCGAGGTCGTGCCCTCGCCAGTGGCCCACTCAACGAGACCCTCGCCCGCCTGGATCTCCCCATCCAACTCGGCGAAGAGGCCGGCGTGGTGTTGCAGGCGCGTATCGCCGAACGAGACCAACGCTGGCATCTCGCCCGCGCCGAATTCCCCGGCGGCTCCCTGTGGCTGCGCGACTCGGGCCACGCCATCGGTGACGCCGTGCGCCTGCGGGTGCTCGCCCGCGACGTCAGCCTGGCCCTGACACCCCAGGCGGACAGCAGCATCCTCAACCGGCTGGCCGGCGAGGTGGACGCCGTGGGAGAAGGGGAGCACCCGGCGTTGCGCCTGGTGCGGGTCAAAGTGGGTGATACCGTCCTGATCAGCCGCATCACGGCACGCTCCCTGGCGGCACTAGGACTCGCCGTCGGCATGCCCGTGTGGGTGCAGATCAAATCGGCTGCCATGGTCGAGTGAGGGTCGCCGGGGTGTTCAGCCCGTAGGCTGGGCGCGTGCAGCGGATTCATTTCCCCAATGCCGCCAGCCCATAGCGGCTGCAGCGCGCCCGCTCCCGAGGCGCGGCGACTTCATGGAAGTTTTTCGATGAAACAAAAAAGGCGACCCGAGGGTCGCCTTTCTGTTTTACCGGTTAGCCGCGGGGGCACCGGTGCGTTCAGCCGTTTCAGGCCGGGGTGGCGCTGCGTCGGCGGGCACCATTGCGGCCGCCCTGACCGCGGCTGTTACCGTTGCCGTTGCCGCCGGTGCGAGCGCCGGCCCGGTTGCCGCGTGAACGACCGCCACCGGCACCGCGACCCTGACCCCGTCCGGCACCATTGCGGCCGTTGGGAATGGGCTCGGCCTTGATGCGGGGATCGGGCTCGAAGCCGTCGACCACGTCCTTGGGGATCTCACGTTTGAGCAACCGCTCGATGTCGCGCAGCAGCTTGTGCTCGTCGACGCAGACCAGGGACATGGCCTCACCCTCGTTGCCGGCACGACCGGTGCGGCCGATGCGGTGCACGTAGTCTTCCGCCACGTTGGGTAGCTCGAAGTTGACCACGTGGGGCAGCTGATCGATGTCCAGGCCACGCGCGGCGATGTCCGTCGCCACCAGCACGCGCACCTTGCCCTGCTTGAAATCGGCCAGGGCCTTGGTGCGCGCACCCTGGCTCTTGTTGCCGTGGATGGCGGCGGCGGAGATACCGTCCTGCTCCAGCTGCTTGGTCAGGCGGTTGGCACCGTGCTTGGTGCGGGTGAAGACCAGCACCTGTTGCCAGTCACCGTTACCGATCAGACTCGACAGCAACTCGCGCTTACGCTCGCGGTCAACCGGGTGCACCACCTGCTTGACGGTCTCGGAGGCAGTATTGCGACGGGCCACCTCGACGAGAGCCGGGTTGTCCAGCAGGCCATCGGCGAGGCGTTTGATCTCGTTGGAGAAGGTGGCCGAGAAGAGCAGGTTCTGACGATCCTTGGGCATCAGCGCGAGCACCTTGCGGATATCGTGGATGAAACCCATGTCGAGCATGCGATCGGCCTCGTCCAGCACCAGGATCTCCACCTGCGAGAGGTCGAGGGTGCCCTGTTGCACGTGGTCGAGCAGGCGGCCCGGGGTGGCGATGAGGATGTCCACGCCGTTGCGCAGCTTGTTGATCTGCGGGCCGATCTTGACCCCGCCGAAGATCACCGCCGAGCGCAGCGGGAGATACTTGCCGTAGGTGGCGACGCTCTCGCCCACCTGGGCGGCCAGTTCACGGGTGGGGGTCAGGATCAGGGCACGCACCGGGCGCTTGCCCTTGGCCGGCGCGCTGGTGCTCAGGCGTTGCAGCAGGGGCAGGGTGAAACCGGCGGTCTTGCCGGTGCCGGTCTGGGCGCCGGCGAGCAGGTCGCCGCCTTCCAGTACCACCGGGATGGCCTGGGCCTGAATGGGGGTGGGTTCCGTGTAGCCCTGTTCAGAGACGGCACGCAGAATGTCGGCCGACAGGCCGAGGGTTTCGAAAGACATAGAGTTAACTCCGGGGGGATCAGGCCTACCCGGCACATCGAGTGCAGGACGGTCTTAGGCAGAATCTTGCTGGTTGTGTTCGCGATTTGCCAAAGACATTCCGCGAAAGGGGAAACAGGCACAGACCGATGTGTGCCAGAGCGGGAACTATAACACATAACCTACGGTTTTGGGTGATTTTTTTCCGCTGCCGGCCGGCGGCCCACGGTGCGGGTCATTTGCCCTGGTCCGCGCCCTGCCCCGGCGACAACAGGTAACGCACCGCTTCGATCAGGGTCTTGGCCGGCGTCTTGTGCGGAAAGATGAAACGCAGGGTACCCTCGGGGTCGATGACATACAGGGCCGCCGAGTGGTTCACCGCATAGCCCAACGCCGAATCCTTCAAGGTCACCGTGTAGTACTGCACGCCATAGCGCGAGGCCACCTCGCGCAGGGTCTTCTCGTCAGCCGTCAGACCGAGGATCTGCGGGTGGAAGAAGGCCGTGTACTCGGCCAGCTTCTGCGGTGTGTCACGCGCCGGATCCAGGCTGACGAAGATCCCCTGCACCTGCGGGCGCAGTGACTCGGGCAATCCCTCCAAGGCCTCGGCGACGATGCGCAGATCCATGGGACAGACGTCGGGGCAGGAGGCATAACCGAAATACATGAGCACCACCTTGCCGCGCAGGTCGTGCAGGGCCACCGGTCCCTTGGCCGACTGCAGGACGAAGTCACCACCGGGTGGCGGCGGGCCGTCGCCCCAGGGTGGTTTGGTGGTCTCCGCCGCCGTGGCGCTGAGCACGCTCAGGCCCAGGGCGAACAGAACCACGAGGCGCCCGATCCAGGGCGAGAGAACCGGCCTCACGGGCGTGCCCTCCAGCGCCGCAGACCGAGACCGCCGAGCAGCAACACGCCCAGGCCGACTACCAGGGGCAGACCGAGGCCCCGCGCCCGATCGGCATGGGGCTGCAGCACCAGCCAGTACCAGGGGGTGAGGCTGTATCGCTGCAGTGCCTCACCGTTGTTGCCGTCCCAGACATCGAAGGCGATGGGAATGAAGCCGCCCTCGTCCAGGTCGACGTCGGCACGCCCCTCGGCGGCGTGCCGCGGGCGCTGGAAGACGATGCGCCACTGGCCGTCCTGCCACTGCCCCGCGGCGTGCAGGGAGGTATCTTCGCGACGCAGACGAATCGCCCCGGCCTCGCCGCCGGTATCGAACACCAGGTTGGCCGCCGGCGCCGGTGGAGAGA